>JBDTTC010000401.1:0-5203 GCA_039930825.1 Arenimonas sp. | reverse complement strand
CGATCATGAAGTCCGACCTGAAAACCATCGAAACTCATAGTCATACACTACTATTACTATGCGTGTTTTTGCTTGCCTTGGTCATGTTGCCGGGCATTGGTAAATCGGTAAATGGTGCAAGACGCTGGATCAATCTCGGCCTCTTCAGTTTTCAGCCGGTAGAGGCAGTGAAGATTTTATTTATCGTATGGTTGGCAAGTTACCTCGTGCGTTTCCGCGATGTCATCGGTCATCAATGGAAAGCCTTGTTGAAGCCGCTGGGCGTTGCCATTTTCCTGGTTTGCATGATGTTGGTCGGCAAGGATTTTGGTTCTTCGATGCTGTTGCTTGCGATTGCTCTGGGTATGGCGTATCTGGCAGGAGCAAGGCTGCAGCACTTGAGCTTTCTCGTGTTGGCGGGCCTACCGTTCATTATCGCCGCAATTGTTTTCGAGCCTTATCGTGTTGAACGCCTGACCTCGTTTCGCAATCCCTGGGCAGATCCATTCGATAGCGGTTTTCAATTAGTACAGGCATTGATTGCCATCGGACGCGGCGAATTTTTTGGCGTAGGACTGGGTGGTAGCGTCTTGAAACTGGATTATCTGCCGGAAGCCCATACCGATTTTATTTTCTCGGTGCTTGCAGAAGAACTCGGATTTGTCGGAGTCTGTGCTGTCATCATCCTGTTCGTTGCATTTACCTGGCGCGCCTTCAATATCGGTATGCGTTGCCTAGATCGTAGCCGCCCTTTTAGTGCTTATTGCGCCTTCGGCATCGGCATCTGGATCGCATTGCAAAGCATGATCTCGATGGGCGTGAATATGGGTGTGTTGCCTACGAAAGGTCTGACCTTGCCATTGATTTCATCTGGTGGTTCCAGCGTACTAATGACCTGTGTCGCTGTCGGTTTGTTGTTGCGCATCAGTTATGAACTGTCGTGTTCGGAACGCACGGCAAATTTACGCCGCAACGAAGGCTTGATGACATCACCGCGCTCCGAATACGACGAAGACGTTACTTCACCACGTGCTGTTACGTTGCCAGTGACGGCGAATTTGCCTCGTACTGCCCGCGAACGTCTAGAGCCGAAGTGGGGTTCACGCGCATGAGTTCGATGAACACGGCTCCAGTAATGATTCTTGCCGGCGGTACAGGCGGACATATTTTTCCTGGTCTGGCGGTAGCCAATGAATTGCGTGCCCGTTCGGTTCCGGTCATTTGGTTGGGTTCCGATGGCGGTATGGAAACGCGCCTGGTGCCGCAGCATAAAATTGCAATCGAAACTATTGCCGTTCGCGGTTTGCGTGGCAAAGGCGTAATGGGTTTGATCAGTGCGCCATTCGTTATTATGCGTTCGGTGTTTCAGGCCGTTGGTAAAGTACGCAAACATAAGCCGCGTGCCGTACTCAGCTTTGGTGGATTTGCTGCCGGACCTGCGGGTCTTGCTGCATGGCTTTTGCGAAAACCTTTGTTGGTGCATGAAGCCAATCGCGCGCCGGGTTTCACCAATCGCGTGTTGGCGAAAGTGGCCGACCGAGTGTTGTGCGGCTTTCCGGACAGTTTTAATAATGTACCGAATGATGTTGTTGGCAACCCGGTACGTCCGGAAATTGCCGCGTTGTCAGCACCAGGGCAGCGCCTCGAAAATCACTCGGGTGCAATTCGTCTGTTGGTCTTGGGAGGTAGTCAGGGCGCAAGAGCAATCAACGGTGTGGTGCCTAAAGTGATCTCGTCACTGAAAGGCAAAATTGAATTTGAAGTTCGCCACCAGTGTGGAGAAAAACTGCAGGCAGATGCAAAACAATCCTATGAAGACGCTGGCGTTACTGCGAGTGTCGAAGCGTTCATCCAGGACATGGCAGCTGCTTATGGTTGGGCCGATATTGTCATTGGTCGCGCCGGCGCTTTAACGATTGCCGAATTGTGCGCAGCAGGAGTTGGCAGCATCTTGATTCCCTTCCCGGGTGCCGTTGATGATCATCAAGCGCGCAATGCGCAGTACCTGAAAGAATGCGGAGCAGGTGATTGGCTACGTCAAACTGAAACGCTGGAACATGATTTGAAACAATTGCTGGAGGAGTTTTGCGAAGACCGCAAATTCCTGATGCAACTCGCCATCGCCGCTCGTAAAGCGGCACTGCCCGATGCTGCAAAAGATGTGGCAGATATTGTTTTGTCGGAGGCCGAAGCATGATGCGTCATCGTTTCCAGCAAACCGGCGATTTGGCAAAAGCCTTTCCGCGCATCCATTTCATCGGTATTGGCGGTGTCGGCATGAGCGGAATAGCCGAAGTGATGTTGACGCTGGGCTATAAGGTTTCTGGTTCGGATCAAAACGAATCGGCGGCAACACGCCGCTTGGTCGGCATGGGCGCAAAAGTCATGCGTGGACATGCAGCAGCTAATATTGAAGATGTCGATTGCGTCGTTATTTCAAGTGCCATCAAGGCGGATAACGAAGAGCTACAACAAGCGCACGCACAGAAAATTCCGGTCGTGCCACGTGCTGAAATGTTGGCAGAGTTGATGCGCTTCAAACGTGGCATTGCCATCGCAGGTACGCATGGTAAAACCACCACCACTTCATTGACCGCCAGCGTTTTATTCGAAGGTAATCTGGATCCGACATTCGTAATTGGTGGCCAATTGTTGAGCGCCGGTGCAAATGCAAAGCTGGGAACCAGCCAGTGGCTGGTTGCGGAAGCCGATGAAAGCGATGGCAGTTTCTTGCGGCTTAATCCGTTGATCGCAGTCGTTACCAATATCGATGCTGATCATCTGGAAAATTATGGCGGTGATTTCGAGCGCGTAAAAGCGGCATTCTCAGAATTTTTGCATCGTTTGCCTTTTTATGGTTTGGCGATATTGTGCATCGACGATCCACTCGTGGCGGAACTGGCAAAACATACACCACGGCACACCATTTGTTACGGTTTGTCTGAACATGCCGACGTGCGTGCAAGCGAAGTCGTACAAGACGGCGGTGCCATGCAATTCAAGCTGCATTTGCCGGATGGCAGCGAGCAGGCGGTAATCCTGAATTTGCCGGGCCAACATAATGTATTGAATGCATTGGCGGCAGCGGCAGTGGGTTGGCAGCTCGGTGTGTCTTCGGAATTAATCGCGAACGCATTGAAAAAATTCCAGGGCATCGGTCGCCGTTTCAATATCAAGGGCGAACTTGATTTTGGCAATGGCAATGCATTGATCGTTGACGATTATGGCCATCATCCGCGCGAACTCGAGGCTGTGTTTGCCGCCGCTCGCGGTGGCTGGCCTGACAAACGATTGGTGGTGGCATTCCAGCCACATCGTTATAGCCGCACGCGCGATTTATTCGATGATTTTGTTAGCGTGCTTTCCACTTGTGATGCCGTCGTGCTGACTGAAGTCTATGCCGCCGGTGAAACGCCGATTAACGGCGCTGACTCCAAATCACTCGCTCGCGCTATCCGTGCCCGTGGCCGCATCGATCCGGTCGTGGTCAGCAATGCACGTGAATTGGCGACCGTATTGCCGGATGTTTTGCATGATGGCGATTTGCTTTTGATGATGGGCGCCGGCGATATCGGCGCCATCGCAAACGATATCGCCAACAACGGGTTTGAAGGAGCCAAACAGGCATGAAACGTATTTCCGACGCAAAAGAATTTGGTCGTGTCGCCGTGTTGATGGGTGGCACCAGTTCCGAGCGTGAAGTGAGTTTGAATTCTGGCGCCAATGTGCTTGCAGCTTTGCTTGCTCGTGGTGTTGATGCACAGTCTGTAGATGGAATTCCGGCGCTCGTGGAAGCGTTGAGCCAGAAAAAATTCGATCGCGTTTTCAATATTTTGCATGGCACCAAAGGTGGCGGTGAAGACGGTGTTTTGCAGGGTTTATGCGAAGCCATGGATATTCCCTATACCGGCTCCGATGTGTTGGGTTCCGCCTTGAGCATGGACAAGATCCGTACAAAACAAGTGTGGTTGAGCCTGGGTCTGCCGACTCCACGTTATGTTCGTCTGAGCGTAGGCGACGATGTACACAGTGCTGCGAAATCACTCGGGTTGCCGGTGATTGTCAAGCCATCCTGCGAAGGTTCCAGCGTCGGCGTCAGCCGCGTTTTCAACGATGCCGATCTTGATGCGGCCGTCGAGTTGGCCGCGCGTTACCCGGGCGAAATGCTAATGGAGCAATTGATCGAAGGTGGTGAATACACGATTGCTGTACTCGAAGGTAAAGCATTGGCGAGTATTCACATTGTTCCCGCCGGAGAATATTACGATTATCACTCGAAATATATTTCGGATGAAACCCAATATATTTGCCCTGGTTTGCCTGAAGCCGAAGAAAAAGTCGTACAACAACTAGCCGAAAAGGCATTCGCCGGCGTCGGTTGTCGCGGCTGGGCACGAATCGATTTCATGCGTGATAAAAACGGCGGCATTTTCCTGCTCGAAGCCAATACGGCGCCGGGAATGACCAGTCATTCACTAATGCCTAAATCGGCAATGGCTTTCGGTATCGATTTTGAAAGTCTGTGCTGGCGTATTCTGGAGTCGAGCTTCGCATGATAAAAGCTCTTTTCCGTCTCACTGCATGGACATTGGCGATCGCCTTGGTGGTCTTGCCCGTGGCTGCGGTTCTGAACGGCTGGATCGGTGGCGCGCGCTGGCCGATGCGGCATTTGCGTGTCTCCGGAGAATTTAATCTGGTAAGTGACCAACAGGTGCGCGAAACCGTATTGCCGAACGTTAATAACGGTTATTTCGCAGTGGATCTCGAACAGGTAAGGCAGCATATTGCCGCGTTGCCCTGGGTGAAGCAGGTGGATGTTCGCAAGCGCTGGCCAGATCGGCTGGAAGTCACTGTCGCGGAATATAAACCGCTCGCACGCTGGGGCGAGAAAAATCTGTTGGCCGAAAATGGCGAGATATTCGCGATCCCGAAAAATGCGAAATTCAAGTTGCCGCTGTTCGAAGGCCCCGATGCAAATGCTGGCGACATAATGACTTTCTACAGTTATGCCAAACCGCTGTTTCTCGGTATGGGCTTGCAAGTTCAAAGCATTCGTATGAGTGCACGTGGTAGTTGGAGTCTGAGGCTTAGCGATGGTCTTGAAATCGAAGTGGGGCGTGGTGAACCGCAACAGCGTCTTGCCCGTTTCGCACGTCTGATGCCGCAAATAAAAAATGATGAACTCAACCGTCAGTTGGTACGTGCTGACCTTCGTTATACCAAT
>JBDTTC010000400.1:0-5305 GCA_039930825.1 Arenimonas sp. | reverse complement strand
ACGCGTCCATTACCGCGACAGGTTTTGCAAGGCTTGGCAATGGTTTGACCGCGTCCACCGCAAGTATGGCAAGGCTGTTGTACCGAGAAAATACCGCGCTGCATGCGAACCTGGCCCTGACCTTTACAGGTTTTGCAGGTTTCCACTTTGCCATCTTCCGAGCCACTGCCGCTGCAAGGTTTGCAGGCAACCAGCGAAGGAATGTCGATTTTTTTCTCGACGCCGAATACGGCTTCTTCGAGATCCAGATCCATCATGAAACGAAGGTCTGCACCACGACGCGGACCTCGCTGCTGACGTCCGCCGCCAAAAATATCACCAAAAATATCACCAAAAATATCGCCAAAATCACCACCCCCATGGCCTCCACCACCGCCGCCCGTGCCATGTTCAAATGCGGCATGGCCATGTTGATCGTAGGCACGGCGTTTGTTGGCATCGCTCAATATTTCGTAAGCCTGCTTGGCTTCCTTGAAGGATTCTTCGGAAGCCTTATCGTCGGGATTTCTATCCGGATGATGTTTTTGTGCAGCACGACGATACGCTTTTTTAAGCTCTTCGTCGGTGGCGTTTTTGGTGACGCCCAATACTTCGTAATAATCGCGTTTTGACATTTTTGGAACCGGGAGGAGATAGACGGGAGGTGGAAGGGGTTAAAGCGATAAGGCATTAAAGCGAAACGGGAGCACGTAGTTTACTACGCCTCCCGTCTCTCACTTCTCGCCTATCGGCTTATTTACTGTCGTCTTTCACTTCGGTGAATTCCGCATCAACTACATCTTCGGCTTTAGCCGCTGCCTCGCCTTGCGGCGCTTCGGCACTACCCTGCTCGGCAGCAGCTGCTGCCGAATAGAGTGCCTGGGCGGCTTGCTGCAATGCCGACGTTTTGGCTTCAATTTGGCCTTTATCGTCGCCTTTCATTGCAGTTTCCAAGTCAGCCAAAGCGGTTTCGATTCCACCGAGTTGATCGCCTGGTACTTTCGCACCGTGATCTTTCATCGCTGTACGGGTGGTGTGAATCAAGCCGTCGGCAGCATTACGGGCGGTGACTAATTCATGGAATTTCTTGTCTTCTTCGCGGTTGGCTTCGGCATCCTGCACCATGCGTTGAATTTCTTCGTCGCTCAAGCCGGAACCGGCCTTGATTTCGATACGTTGTTCTTTGCCGGTTTTCTTGTCCTTCGCCGACACGTGCAGAATACCGTTGGCATCGATGTCGAAAGTGACTTCGATTTGCGGCATGCCGCGTGGTGCAGGTTCGATACCCGACAAGTCGAATTTACCCAGCGATTTATTGAAACGGGCTTGCTCGCGCTCACCTTGCAGAGCATGTACTGTCACGGCCGGCTGATTGTCATCGGCGGTCGAAAAAGTTTGCGATGCCTTGGTCGGAATGGTGGTGTTCTTTTCGATGATCTTGGTGAACACGCCGCCCATGGTTTCGATACCCAGGCTGAGCGGGGTCACGTCGAGCAACAGCACGTCTTTCACGGTACCGGCCAACACGCCGCCTTGAATTGCAGCACCAATGGCAACGGCTTCATCCGGGTTTACGTCTTTACGTGGCTCTTTACCGAAGAACTCAGTCACGGCTGCCTGTACGCGTGGCATACGGGTCATACCGCCGACCAGAATGACTTCGGAAACATCGGAAGCTTTCAAGCCGGCATCTTTCAATGCAATACGGCAAGGCTCGATAGTTTTCTTGATCAAGTCGTCAACCAGCGCTTCCAACTTGGCGCGCGTCAATTTGATGTTCAAGTGCTTAGGACCCGAAGCATCGGCAGTCACATACGGCAGGTTAACGTCGGTTTGCTGCGACGAGCTCAACTCGATCTTGGCGCGTTCGGCAGCATCTTTCAGACGTTGCAGTGCGAGTGGATCGTTACGCAGGTTGATGCCCTGCTCTTTATTGAATTCATCCACCAAAAAGTCGATAACGCGGTTATCAAAATCTTCACCGCCGAGGAAAGTATCGCCATTGGTGGCCAATACTTCGAATTGTTTTTCTTCATCAATATTGGCAATTTCGATAATCGAAACGTCAAAGGTGCCGCCGCCCAGATCGTACACGGCAATCTTGCGGTCGCCACCAGCTTTATCCAGGCCATAAGCCAAGGCTGCGGCAGTAGGTTCATTGATGATGCGTTTGACTTCAAGACCGGCAATGCGACCAGCATCTTTCGTTGCTTGACGTTGTGAGTCATTGAAGTAGGCCGGAACCGTGATGACAGCTTCGGTCACTGCTTCGCCCAGGTAGGCTTCGGCAGTCTTCTTCATTTTTTCCAGTACGCGGGCAGAAATTTCCTGCGCGGCCATTTTCTTGCCGTCAGAGGTCGCCACCCACGCATCGCCATTTTCATGGGCAACGATGGAATAAGGAACGAGGTCCAGATCTTTTTTGACTTCCGCATCGGTGAATTTGCGGCCGATGAGGCGCTTCACGGCGTAGAAAGTATTCTTTGGATTGGTAACGCCTTGACGTTTCGCCGACGCACCTACAATCACTTCACCGTCTTTGGTGAAAGCGACAATCGAAGGCGTTGTACGGTCACCTTCGGAGTTTTCGATAACCTTTGCAACACCACCTTCCATCACGGAAACGCAGCTATTGGTGGTGCCCAAGTCGATACCGATAATTTTGCCCATTTCAATTCTCCTTAAATTTGCTGCGCCTGCTGATGTGCGGCGCGT
Organism: Arenimonas sp.; assembly: GCA_039930825.1. GTDB lineage: Bacteria > Pseudomonadota > Gammaproteobacteria > Xanthomonadales > Xanthomonadaceae > Arenimonas. The sequence continues at coordinate 2,611 of JBDTTC010000400.1, read as the reverse complement.
TAACCTGATTGCTTAATAGTGTTGATTATTTTTTTTTCAAGTCTTAGTCGGCGCTTTTTGCCACCACAACCAGAGCTGGACGCAGTAGCCGTTCATTTAGCAGATAACCTTTTTGAAAAACCTGCACGATGCTGTTTGGGGCTGCGTCCGGGCTTTCAATTTGGCTGATCGCCTGATGCCATTCCGGATTGAATGCTTCACCCAGCGGATGAATTGGCGTCATGCCATTGTCGCTGGCCACCTTCATCAATTGACGAAGCGTCAATTCCATCCCTTCGCGTAATTTACCGGTTTCATCGGCACTGACTTGCAGGCCGGCTTCAAGACTATCAAGGACAGGTAATAATTCCGAAAGCAAACGTTCGTTGGCAAATTTACGTGCTTGATCTACATCGCGGGCAAGTCGTTTACGCTGATTATCGAGCTCGGCCCGTTCACGTAGCGCTTCGTCACGGATATTTCCCATTGCGATGCGCAATTGCTCGAGTTCGAGCTGTAATTGGGCGTCGCCCGACAAATCTGTAGCTTCGGACGCGTCAACGCCCGGGTTATTAGGTTCGGTATGCATGTTGGTCCTATTACTTGAGTGCCTCGTCATCCGAGGTCTAAAACGATTATGGGGTCGGTCCGTCTGGATTCAAGGCCTGTCCGAGTAGCTCTGCGGTCGCTTGTACCATCGGAATCACTTTCTCGTAGGCCATGCGGGTTGGCCCAATAACTCCCAGAACACCAAGCACCTTGCCCTGCGACACATAGGGTGCCGTAATCACTGTACAAGCGTCCAAAGGCGCAAGACCACTTTCTTCTCCGATAAACACACGTACCCCTGGGGCTTTCATGCAGCGCTCCAGCAGACCCAGAATCTCGCGTTTTCTGGAGAAGGCATCGAATAAATCACGCAGTCGCTCAACATCCGACATCTCCGGAGCCGCCATCAAACGGGTTTGACCCGTCAGCAAAACGTCATCGCTATTACTTTCAAAAGCATGTTCGGACAGCTCGACTGCAGCTGCTAGCACCTTTTGCATTTCGTCTTTGGTATCGCGTAATTCGCGTACCAGTGCGGCACGTATATCAGCCAAAGGCCGGCCTGCAAATTGATGATTCAAATATTGGGCGGTTTGTTCCAGCTCGCTGGGCGAGAATATCCGGCGCGTATTTATAATGCGGTTTTGCACTTCATTATCTGTAAATACCAAAATTACCAGTACCCGATTGCCTTCCAGTGCCACGAAATCGATATGGCGGAACGCAAATTGTCCCCGTTGCGGGACCGACACCACACCGACGAACTGGCTCATTGCTGACAGCATTTCACCGGCATTAGCCAGCAGGCTTTGGGTACCTGCGGCAGGATTCATGGTTTCGCGAAGCTGATTGATCTGGATTGCTGCCATTGGCTCAACCTGGATTAAGGAATCCACAAACATCCTGTAACCCTGGGCTGTTGGGACACGTCCCGCCGAGGTATGAGGCGCTGCAAGCAATCCGAGCTCCTCAAGGTCGGCCATGATATTCCGAATTGTGGCAGCGCTTATGTCGAGCCCTGAGCTTTTTGCCAGCATACGGCTACCTACTGGCGCTCCATCATGAATATGCTGGGCGATCAGGCTTCGCAATAAATGACGAGCTCGCGGGTCGAGTAATTGATTCATTGAGTAGAGATACTGCCCACGAAGAGTTTTTTCAAGTCTTAATATTTGCGATTGCACCGTGATTACATTGGCTACATGGTTTCCGGAGGCGATTCCAGAAAAAATCCTTACCTAAACTGATGCCAATTAGGCAAAATAGAACAATGCTAATTCAATTGGTTTTAAAAGATTTCGCCGTCGTCAGCACCGCCGAATTAATCTTCGGACCCGGCATGACCGTAGTATCCGGGGAGACTGGCGCCGGTAAATCCCTGCTAGTCGATGCTCTAATGTGGCTGACTGGTGCCCGTGCCGAAGCCGGAATCGTTCGACATGGCGCAGAACGGGCCGAATTATCGGCGGAATTTTCACTGGATGACGCCCCACTGGCAGCTGCGTGGTTAAGCGAAGCCGAGCTCGACGATGACAATTCCTGCCAACTGAGGCGCGTTATTCGCGCCGACGGTGGCTCGAAAGCCTGGATTAATGGCCGTGCCGCGACCCTGTCGCAGTTATCCGAACTCGGTGGCTTGTTAGTAGAAATTCATGGCCAGCACGAACATCAGGCTTTGCTTGAGCGCACGCAGCAACTAAGTTTGCTGGATGCCTTTGCTTCGCATTCGGCATTGCTTGACCCAGTGAATTCTCTGGCCAAACAATGGAACGATATCGATAAAAAAATCCAGGCCTTAAGTAAAACTGGAGACGTTAATGATCGAATTTTGTATCTGGAGCATCAGATAAAAGAACTGAAAGACACAACCAGTAACCATAATGCTCAACTAAACCAAATATATAATGCACTTGAAAGCTTATTAGATGAAAAGGTTGAAGAAAAGAAATGGCAGGATAGAGAAAGAATAGGATTTAAAAAGTAGCATTTCGTTTTAATAACTCAGGTTGCAAACCGGTTGAATTGAAGAGGCATCAAGTGATCCCGGAATCTGTACGTTAATCATTTAATGGTTTGGGAAGGG
>JBDTTC010000399.1:0-5081 GCA_039930825.1 Arenimonas sp. | reverse complement strand
GTGGCCCGAAACGTCGCGAAACAAAGTTGTCATGGTTCAATTATAGCCTTGCCAAGGGCTATTCGGCCCTCAGATCAGACAATCTGAAGCCGGTTGCAAACAGCACAACACAATAGGCCGCGCCTCCGGCCGCGATAAGTCCACTTAAAGCGCCAATACGCTCCCAAAGACTAAACGCGGACCAATCATCGATATAGAGAAGCCCAGCCAACAAAATAGCCACCATGGCAGTACAGCTCAAGCCTAAACGTAACCAGTGCCTACCCCAGCCAGATTGTGGTTGATAAATACCCGTACGCTTGAATGCACGCCACAACAGCCACAAGTTCAAATAGCTAGACATCGCACTGGCCAAACCCAAGGCTGCATGCAAACCAGGGATTTTCGAAAGTGCTGCAAACCAGCCTTCTTGCATATGCTCCGGCTTGTGCCACAGGAAAAATAGCAGCGCGACAAGCAACACGTTAAAGACCATATTCATCACCATCGCCACTAGTCCCGCTTTTAGCGGCGTAGTCGTGTCTTGGCGAGAATAAAATGCAGGCAGCACGACTTTCACCAGCACGTAAGCGGGCAAGCCGAGGCTTAGCGTCGATAAAGACAATGCAGCCATCTGCGAATCAAAACTGGTGAAGTTTCCGTGTTGATAGAGCGTAATCAACAAAGGTTTCGAGAGCAGCAATAGCCCAAGCATTGCCGGCACTGCAAGTAGCAAAGATATCCGCAAACCCCAGTCCAGAGCCTTATTGAAACCCAGAGTATCGGTAGCGACATGATGTCGCGAAAGTGACGGAAGAATAACTGTGCCAAGAGCAACACCGAACATTCCCAAGGGAAATTCCAACAAGCGATCACTTTGCGAAAGCCACGTCTGCGAACCGGTAATCAAGAAAGAGGCAATCAGGGTATCGAGCAATAGATTCACCTGCATGATAGACGACCCAAACAAGGTGGGCAGCATCAACTTCATGGTTTTTTGTACTTCCGGCGAACTCCAGCCCCAGCGTGGCCAAGCTAATAACTTGAGCTTGATCAGGCTCGGCAGCTGAACCAGTAATTGCAGCAAGCCAGATATTAAAATTGCCCACGCCAGCGCGGTAATGGGAACCTGAAAATGCGGTGCCCAATAAAGCGCAGCGAGAATCATGCAGACATTCATAATGACGGGCGTGATGGCCGGGATCGCAAAACGATGAAAAGTATTCAGTACACCGCCCGCCATCGCGGTGAGCGAAATAAACAACAGAAAGGGGAAGGTGATTCTTAATAAATCGCTGGTGAGCTGGAATTTGGCAGGCTCGTCATACGCCCCCATGGCAAACAGGCTGGTAACCTGAGGAGCGAAAAACACACCGATCGCAGTCACTATGAGCAAAATGGCGCCTAATGTGCCTGACACCCGCGCAATCATGAGTTTTAGCTCCTCATGGCTGCCGTTTTCCTTCGCCTCTGTAAGTACAGGGACGAAAGCGGTCGAAAACGAACCTTCCGCAAATAATCGCCTCAAAAAGTTAGGGATTCGGAAGGCCACCCAGAAGGCATCAGTGGCGGCGCTGGCGCCAAAAGTGGTGTTGACGACCACTTCGCGTAATAAACCCAATAGCCTAGAAACAAAGGTGCCGCCGGTAAAGGAGGCCAAAGAGCGCAGAAGTCCAGGACGGCTCATCGTTTACGCCCGTGCAGAATGGCAAAAAAGCTATAAGGTAATTGACTCAGGTCCATGTATCCGCCATAATTTGTGGTCTTTCTACCCTCATTTTACGTTCAGGAGCCCGCTGTGGCCAACATTAAATCTGCCAAAAAGCGCGCCAAGCAAGCTGTCGTTCGTAATGCGCGCAACACGAGTCACCGTTCTATGCTGCGCACTGCCGTCAAACGCATTCTTAAAGCCATCGAAGGCAATGACGTTGTTGCTGCCGAAGCCGCTTACAAAGTTGCCGTGCCAATCCTTGATCGCTACTCGGCTCGTGGCTTGATCCACAAGAATAAAGCCGCACGCCACAAGAGTCGCATCAACACCCGCATCAAGGCAATGAAAGCCGCTTAATTGCATGCTTACATTGATTGAACAAAGCCGCAGTGATGCGGCTTTTTCATTTTTGGCGCAAAATTAACTAAACCAAATCGGTCGTCCCGGCGTAGGCCGGGATCCAGAAACTTCTGCAAAGATATTGCTGCACGCTACGTTTGTACTTCTGGGTTCCGGCATGCGCCGGAATGACAATTATCTTTTTTAATTTCAACCCTCCGAGTTTTCTGTGAATACCGAATCACTTATCCATACCGCCTTTTACAAATTTGTTCGCATTGAAGATGCCGACCTGGTGGTCGAAGTTTTACGCGAACTCACGCGAAATTTGAAAGGCAGCATTCTGGTGGCGAGCGAAGGCATTAACGGTATGCTGGCAGCACCGGAATCGGCTATTAGCGATTTTGAAAATGCGCTGCAGCATGATTCGCGTTTAGATAATGCATTTAAGGGCATCGTTTTCAAACGCAGTCCTTGCAAAACCGTGCCATTCGGCAAAATGAAAGTACACAAGAAAGCCGAAATCGTTCCGCTCGGTATTGCCGATGTCGATGCCACAAAGACCGGCACCAATCTGAGTCCCCAGCAATGGCGTGAGCTAATTGCACAAGATGATGTCGTGCTGCTGGATAACAGAAACAGTTTCGAATTCCGTCTGGGCCGGTTCAAGAATGCGATTGATCCTGGTGTCGGCAATTTCAGAGATTTCCCGGAATACGTAAAAGCGAATATTGATCAATGGAAAACCGACGGTAAACGTGTCGCGATGTATTGCACAGGCGGTATTCGCTGCGAAAAAACCAGCGCCTGGATGCTGGATATGGATATCCCGGTCTTTCAACTGGAAGGTGGCATCCTTAATTATTTCAAGCAAATGCCGGATGCCGAAAAAGATTGGCAGGGCGAATGTTTCGTTTTCGACAATCGCATCGCACTTGATACCCATCTTGAAGAAACCGCTACCACGCTTGAAGATGTGTATGAAGGTGAACCCGACGGCGAGTGGCGTTTGAATCGCGCAAAAAAACTAGCCGCAGCGAACGACTGATATGTTACCGACACGCGACGGTGTTGGCCCCAGCGTGATTACCCTGCCCGTTGGCGACTGGCTGCTTGTCATAGATTTTCTGATTGAACGCTTCAATGCCATTCCGCGCGATGAATGGCAGGCACGCATGCAGAATGGTTTGGTGATGGATGAAAACGACGAAACTATTTATCCGGATCGACCTTATCAGGCTCATCTGAAAATCTTTTATTACCGCTCGATAGAAAACGAAAAAGTAATTCCGTTCGAAGAAAGCATCCTGTTTCAGGATGAACATTTAATCATTGCCGACAAGCCGCATTTTTTGCCGGTGATGCCGGCCGGCATTTATTTACAGGAAACACTACTGGTTCGTTTAAAACGACAAACCGGCATCGAGACTTTAGTGCCAATGCATCGTATTGATCGCGAAACAGCCGGTCTAGTTGCATTTGTCATCAAACCGGAAACTCGCGGGGCTTATCAAAGTTTATTTCTAAGCAAGAGTGTCGAAAAAAGTTACCAAGCCATTGCACCCAGTCGAAATGATTTGGTTTTTCCGTTGACCTACAAAAACCGCCTGCAGCAAAGTGAGAACTTCATGCAGATGGAGGCCGTCGATGGCGATATGAATTCAGAAACACTGATCGATGTGATGGAATACGGCAATGGTTTGGCGCGATATTTACTAAAACCCATTACTGGCAAGAAACATCAGTTGCGTGCGCATATGGCGGCACTGGGGATTCCCATTTTGAATGACTTGATTTACCCAGTGCATCTTGCGGCTAGCCAAGATAATTTTGATAAGCCTTTGCAGTTACTGGCGCAGAGAATTGCTTTTGTCGACCCTATATCGGGACAAAAGCGTTCATTCGAGACAAAGTTGCAACTTCTCCCCCTAACGTAGGAGGTCGCTTGCGGGCGACCACGTCGGGCCCAAGGGCCCTCCTACAATTGTGGCTTCATGGCTTCGCGTTCTGCAATATCTTCGGCAGCTTCAAGCGCTGCGTGTTTTTCATCATCGAAGAACTGCTGGATCTTCAACATGATCGGCCAGGTACCGTCGCGACCAATGGCCGACACGACAAACCACGGTTCTTTCCAATCCAGTGCTTTGACGATAGCTTCGGCACGTTCTTTGCGCGTGGCGTCATCAAGCAAATCACCTTTATTCATGATCAGCCAGCGTGGCTTTTCCAGCATGCCCGGATCATATTTACGCAGTTCATTTTCGATCGCGCGAACCTGTTCGGCGGCATCAATGGATTCATCGAACGGCGCCATATCTACCAAGTGCAATAGCACGCGGGTACGTTGAACGTGACGCAAGAACAAGCTACCCAAACCGGCGCCGTCTGCCGCACCTTCAATCAAGCCCGGAATATCGGCAATCACGAAACTACGATAGGCCTCGACACTGACCACGCCAAGATTCGGATACAAAGTCGTAAACGGATAATCGGCGACTTTCGGAGTCGCCGATGACACTGCCCGAATGAAAGTGGATTTGCCGGCATTCGGAAAACCCAGCAAACCGACATCTGCCAGCAGCTTCATTTCAAGACGGATATCGCGTTCTTCACCAGGCAAGCCATTGCCGGCACGGCGTGGCGCACGAGTCATCGAGCTCTTGTAATGCACGTTGCCCTTGCCGCCTTCACCACCCGTTGCCACCAGCATGCGCGAGCCGTGTTCGGTCAAATCGCCGATTACTTCATCCGTTGAAACATTGGTAACAGACGTACCGACTGGTACTTTAATAGTGATGTCATCACCGGCCTTGCCGAATTTTTGCTGGCCCATACCGCCTTGGCCATGCTGTGCGCGAAATTGGCGGTCATGTCGGAAATCAATGAGCGTGCTGAGATTTTCATCCGCTTCCAGCCAAATGCTACCGCCGTTACCACCATCACCACCATCGGGACCACCGAGCGGAATGAATTTCTCGCGACGAAAACTGATGCAGCCGTTCCCACCGTTACCGGCAAATACTGTAATGATGGCTTCGTCGACGAATTTCAT
>JBDTTC010000398.1:0-3451 GCA_039930825.1 Arenimonas sp. | reverse complement strand
TTCAGTGATACTGGTGCTACTTACTTTGACGACTGGATAAATTTATTCGCGCCTGACGGGCGCTCCCACGATAACCGACTAATTAATATCGAAATCAAAAAAAGGCTGCACTCTCAGCCTCTAATGTCGAGTCCGGTTTTTCCCGCTGCCCTTCGCGGTACTTGGTGTCATTTCCACGCTCAGGCTAAAAGTACGCTGCTCATGGGGGTTCAACGTACCGACGCCAATTAGCTTACGGGCAATTTCCTTGCCCTGCTCGTTCTTGATCGTTACGACCAGCGAATACTCCCAATCAAGGTCATCGGCGGGGTTTCGAAAACTACCCTCGATATGCAAAGGCGTATGCCCTTCCGGCATTGGCGCGGCAGCCTTCTCGTCATAGCGCACATGATGTCGGCATGCAGGACATACCGTGGCACTTTCGAGAATGCTTTCCTTGCAGTGCGGGCACTCGCGGAGGGCTCCGGGAGTGCCTGGACGCGGCGTGCTCATGTGCCGGAACCGTGCTCCGTACTACCGTTTTTATGGGACTTCGGCATGGCATCGTCTTTCCAGCCGAATACGGCCTGACCACGCATGCGAGCACCGGCAGCCACTGTCATAGAGCCGGTTTTTACGTCACCGGTGATCACGCCACTGGTTTGTAGATCAACGCGGGTAGCGCCTTCGATATTACCTTCCAGCTCGCCCGCAATCGTGACCTGATTGGCGATCACCGAACCCGAGAGTTTTGCACCAGCCTCAATCGTCAAATCACCCTGCACATTCACGTCGCCCTTGAATTTACCGGCAATGCGAACACTACCCGCACCTTCAATTTTGCCCTCAATGGTCAGGTCCGAAGCGATTAGCGATTCTTTCGGCTGTTTGGCCGGAGCCGAACTGGTACTTGAAGAAAAAGTGTCACGAGCCGGTGTAAGTTCTGGCGCCGGAACCGAATCAAAACGTGCGGGTTCTTTAATATCATTCATGGGAGTTGGTACCGTTTTGGGAGCGGGAGTGTTTTCTTTCCAGAGCGCCATGTGTAGGGTCCTGTTTATTTGGGGGGCTTTGAAGATTAGCAGCAACTGATTCACTATAACTCTCATTTAACATCCTTTCCTTCAGCTACCGGACAGGTAGCTGAAGCGGCCTGCCAGGGCCCGCTATCGGTAAAGGGCAGCTTTGGGCGCATGGCTTTTACCTTGTATGTTGAAGCCCGTCCAAAATTGATCGACTACGGCCTCGGCTTTCCGTCATTAACTAAGCCGCGACAATTTCCACTTCCTCATCGCTCACTAATCTTCGATAACTTTGTATTGATTCTATTTCGCCCGAAAATTCAGAGGTAAAAATTAACGACGCCAGCCTTAGATGTAGGGCTGCATTGCGTTAAGATGAGCCAAGATTCAGGGGGAACACAATGATCGACCTGCATGCAGACGATGTAGTCGTCGCCAAATTTAATGCGCTGATACGACCTTACATGGTATTGCAGATCGGCTTGGTAATGGTGATGTCGATTGCGGGCATACCACTGGCGCTGTTCTGGTTTCTGGGGGTCGGCCAATGGTGGGCAAGGCATTATTTCGACAAACTACATTGTGAAATAAGTGATATCGAGATCCGATTCCGCAAAGGCATTCTGTTCCAGGTGGAAAAAACCATCCCGCTGGAAAATATCCAGGACGTAACCTTTATCGAAGGCCCGTTATTGAAATATTTCCATCTCAGCATCTTGAAGTTTGAAACGGCCGGACAAAGTGCGCATCAGGCCCATGACATGCAATTTGTCGGCATTATCGATGCACATGATTTTCGTCAGCTGATTTTGACGCGCCGACAAGCAGTTCGAAGTCGCATGCAGCCACATAAGGCCGCTGCCAACAGCGGCGCCAATGACGAGCAGCTTGTCGTATTGAATGCCATCAAGGGGCAATTGGACGAGATTACAGCGTTACTAAAAAACAAAGAGTGATATTCAACCACAGTCGTTTACGAATTAAATATTCGAAGCCTGAATTTCCTCAGGCATATTTTCAGCCAGGAAATCAATGAACACGCGAACCGCTGGCAACAAGCCGCGGCGTGACGGAAAAACGGCATGGCAAATGCCTAGCGGTAAATTCCATTCCGGCAAAACTTTTTGTAAACGCCCCGCTTTCAGATCGGCACAGCAAATAATCTGGGGCAACAAGGCAACACCAATACCCTTGAGTGCTGCCTGATGCAGCAGTGAAAAACTCAGTGCCATCAAGGATGGGTTGATATCGACTTTTTCAACAACCCCTTCTGCGCCGTGCAATTCCCAGCGTTGCCGGGCTTCATCTTCGCTCATGCTGAGCGTAACGTGCTTGCTGAGTTCCTGCGGATGTTGCGGAACGCCGTTGCGTTTCAGATATTCAGGGCTGGCTACCAATAATTCATTGAAGTGACCGAAACGCTTCAGGATAAAATCGGCATCGGTGGTCAGCGAATTACGAACCCGCAATGCGACATCGAAGCCTTCATTTATCACGTCCACACGGCGATTACTGACGTGCAGCTGCACTCTCACTTTCGGAAATTGCAGCATGAATTTGGGCAATAACTTGCTCAGGATATCTTCGACCAGCAATACCGGCGCACTCACTTTTATCAACCCGCGCGGCTCGGCACTGACCCGATCAACCACTTCACGAGCGGCCTGCGCTTCCGACAACATGCTCTGTGCATGGCGATAAACATTCTGGCCGACATCGGTAACCGAAAACTTGCGGGTTGACCGTTGCAGCAAGCGCACGCCTAAATCGGTTTCCAGCTGGGTTATGCGACGACTTAAACGAGACTTCGGAATGCCAAGCGCACGTTCCGCCGCCGCATAACCACCGTGCTCAACGACAACGGCGAAGAATTGCAAATCGTTCAAGTCCGGGTATTTCAAGAGATCACTTCCATGCCATTCATGTAGCGACGCAATACTTCCGGCACCGTAATGGAGCCATCGGCATTCTGATAATTTTCCATCACCGCAACCAGGCAACGACCAATCGCAACGCCCGAGCCATTCAAGGTATGCACCAATTCCGGTTTGCCCGTTACGGGGTTACGCCAGCGCGCCAGCATGCGACGCGCCTGAAAATCACCGCAGTTTGAAATCGAACTGATTTCACGATAAGCGTGTTGTCCGGGCAACCAAACTTCCAGATCGTGCGTCTTGATCGCAGCAAAACCCATGTCGCCCGTGCAAAGCAACAAACGACGATAAGGCAGGCCGAGTTTTTCAAGCACTGCTTCTGCATGGCGGGTCATCGCATCATGCACGGCAAAGCTTTCTTCCGGGCGGGCGATGGCAACCAATTCAACTTTTTCAAATTGATGCTGGCGGATAAAGCCGCGGACATCCCTGCCGTAGCTGCCGGCTTCGGCACGGAAGCATGCGGTATGAGCCGTCATCAACATTGGCATGTTTGCATCATCGACAATTTCATCG
>JBDTTC010000397.1:0-18930 GCA_039930825.1 Arenimonas sp. | reverse complement strand
AGGAAAGTATAGGCCAAAGCCTGCATATATGCCGTTTGCTCATTATTGGCCGCGCCACCATGGCCACCTTCGATATTCTCGTAATAAGTCACGTCATGGCCCTGCTCTTTCATGCGGGCCATCATTTTGCGGGCATGGCCGGGATGCACGCGGTCGTCACGCGTTGAGGTAGTGAACAACACCGGCGGATATCTCACGTCTTTCTTCACGTTTTGATACGGCGAAAAAGTCTGGATAAATTTCCAGTCGTCGGTATCAGGGTTGCCGTATTCGGCCATCCAGGAAGCGCCTGCCAGCAGCTTGTTATAACGCTTCATATCGAGCAGTGGCACTTGGCAGACGACCGCACCGAAGAGTTCCGGGTACATCACGGTCATATTGCCCATCAGCAAGCCGCCATTACTTCCACCTTGCATGCCAAGATGTTTCGGGCTCGTTACTTTTCTAGCAATCAAATCCTGCGCCACAGCGGCAAAATCTTCATAAGCATGATGGCGTTTTTCTTTCAGCGCAGCTTGATGCCAACGTGGGCCATATTCACCACCGCCACGAATATTCGCCACCACGTACACGCCGCCCTGCGTTAGCCAGGAGCGGCCAACGGTGGCCGAGTAATTCGGTGTCAGTGAAATTTCAAAGCCACCATATCCGTATAACAAGGTTGGATTCTTACCGTCATGCTTGAGGTTTTTATTCGACACCATGAAATACGGTACTTTGGTTCCGTCTTTCGAGGTGGCAAAAAACTGTTCAATTTTCAAATCTTTCGCATCAAAGAAAGCAGGAAGTTGTTTCAACACTTCCGGGGTTTTTCCGATGGTACCGAACATTAAAGTGGTCGGCGTCACATAGTCGGTAACCGTCAGGAAATAATCGTCGGAATTTTCCGGATCAACCCCCGAAGCGCCCACCGTACCAAAGCTCGGCGCACCTTTCAGCGGCTCACGGGTCCAGCCTTTTTCATCATGGGAAACTGCGTACAAGCGGTTTTTGACGTTGTCCAGAACATTCAGGATGAAATGATTTTTGGTTGGACTAAATCCGGCCAGCGAAGTGGTATCGCTGGGTTCGAATATCACATCGAAATTGCGACCACCTTTAATGAAGTCATCAAATTTGGCAGCAATCAATGCCCCGGCAGGATAGGTTTTGCCATTGGCTGAGTAGGGCTCACGCAGTTCTAGGCTGATCCATTCGCGATAAACCGACTTCCCGGCAGAGTTAGGGGCATCGACTTTCTTCAGACTGCCATCGGCATTGAGTAAATACAATTCATCGTTGTAAAACGCGATATTTCTAACGACGAAATTGCGTTCGAAACCCGGCGTATCATCACGATAAGCGCCTACGCCCAAATCGGTGGCCTGGCCTTCGTAAACTGTTTTTGCAGCACTCATCGGCGTGTCGCGGTTCCATATTTTGGCGATGCGCGCATAGCCCGATTCCGTCATCGAACCGGCACCAAAATCGGTCGAGACAAATACCGTATTCGCATTAATCCAGCCCACGCTGCCTTTTGCTTCGGGGCGGAAGAAACCGTCCTTGACCCATTGTTTGGTATCAAGATTAAATTCGCGAGTAACGTCGGCATCGGCGCCGCCGCGTGAAAGTGAAATCAGGCATTGCGTGTAGGCAGGTCGCAGACAACTATCGCCATGCCAGACCCAATTTTCCTTTTCCGCCTTGTTTAATGCATCGACATCGAGCAGCACTTCCCAATTCGGTTCCGCTTTACGATATTCCTCGAGTGTGGTGCGACGCCAAATACCGGCAGGATTGGTTTTGTCTTTCCAGAAATTGTAATAAAAGTCACCTTGCTTGGTGACACTCGGAATTCGTGCATTCGAATCCAGAATACTTCTTAGATCATCACGCAAACTGGCAAACCCCGGCTGCACTTCCAGTTCTTTTTTTGCGTCGGCATTTTGCTCTTTTACCCATGACAACGCTTTATCGCCAGTCACGTCTTCCAACCAGAGATAGGGGTCTTCCATATTTACCTGAGTTTGTGCAATTGCTGCTGTTGCCATAACGGTTGAAAACAATAACGCGACGGATGAAAAACGCATACATTACTCCTTATGCCAAGCCTTACAAACTAACACGCGGCTTGCCCTTGACGACTATGGCTAAAGTCATGGATTCAATGTCACTTGTTGCGCTTTTTATGCAGCCCGCATTGGATTCTGGCGTACGCCAACCCGGCCGAAGCCTTTACGCCGTGCTTGCGCTTGTGAGGATTGCCTGCGACGGCGTGATGGACTGTTGACGAGGGCAGTCGACCACGCCGCCGCGAAGCGGTGACGATGAATTACAAACAAAACAATCACGGGCGAAGCCATCAGCCATAGCCAGGTTTGGCCGAACATCGTGGACGTCGCGAAAACCGACGGAAAAACGAGCAGCAACAACGCGCTGCTGATCAACATCTGCCAACAGCAACGTGCTACCAGATCTGCGTTAATTGACTTGTCCATGGCTATCTCCCTGTAAGTAGGGACAGATTGCAGCGGGGGTTTCTCAAAACCTGAGATTTGTGCACACCACCTTCAGATGCATTGCTGCATTCTGTAGGAAAGGAGTAACACCATGTACAAACAACTTGCCTGCTTCTTCCTGCTTTTCGCCGTGGGGTGTACGTCAATGAATAGTTCCAGCGCTGGCGAAGCCGCTCCCCCTATCGATCTTGAGCGCTATATGGGCCGGTGGTATGTGATTGCCAATATTCCGTATTTTCCCGAACGCGGTAAAGTCGCCACCTATGATGAATATGTGCTTCGCAAAGATGGCCGCATCGACAATATTTTCGGCTTCAAAAAAGCCTTTGATAAAAAAGAAAAGCAATGGAAAGCGCTCGCTACCGTAACGCCCGATACCGGCAACAGGAAGTGGACAATTAAGTTTTTTGGCCTTCTGAATGCCGACTATGAAATTTTGGACATAGCACCCGATTACTCGTGGGTGATGATTGGCCATCCTAAACGCGAAATGGGTTGGATAATGGCGCGCGACCCCAAGATGAGCGACGAGCAATATACGACATTGATAAAAAAATTCGAGAACTACAGATACAAGATTTCCGATTTCAAACGCATTCCGCAATTTGCTGAGCAAGTCGGAAAGCCGGGCTTCCAATAGTCTACGTGTGGGAGCGGTGTAAGCCGCGAAAAACCTGCGAAGCCCTTCACGGTTGCAGCAAACTGCCTGCCAGCGAATAGGTCTGCATCTATAGACTATCAATCTGCGATTTTATTCGCTCGAGAATGCAAGCAGGTTTTTATTACAAGCTTGACGGTGAAAATCGAAACGAACTTCAGTATTTTTTCGGTGATGCCTAGTGATTTTTATCGGGGCGATATTAGGAAGTGTCATTCGTTAGCTTGTTCATCTCGTAAGTTATGACGGGTTCTGCCTTGCCGAAGGCAGGGGAGATTTTCGCAGGTTTTTCGCGGCTTACTCCTCTCCCACGGTGGCTTTACGTTTCTGTGAGTACGTCAGTACGGCACTCTTGTGAGTGCCGTCATTGCAATTTTGTGGCCAAGTTCGATCATTTCCTTCGCCCGCCAATACTCGTGAAAACTGCAACTCTCGCGCGGGATTTGAATCAACATGTCAGGCGGGTCCTGCGCTAACTGAATTCGACTCATCGCAGCGTGCATGGTATCGAGTGACTGCGACATCAATTCCATCAAACTGGTTTGATTTACAGCTACATGATGTTGTTTTTCATCACCGTGCCACATCGCTGCCAATCGATCACGCAAACTGCCATGATCCACCTCATCGTCTTCCTGCTGGGCATAAACATCAACACCGTATGCAGCTGCCAACGCTTCGTCGTCTTCGCAGGCTTCTTCGGCATTTTCCCTGTCACGCTCCATGCCTGGCCGCCAATAGACGGGCCCATTTACATCAACCGCAATTACCCGGTCCACCGTCATTTGCCGGGTGGGTGCCATCGGAACCGGCGACAATAATCCACCATCGACCAATTCACGACCATTGATTTTGTGAGGTGTCAGCAACATCGGAATCGCAATCGATGCGCGTATTGCATCGAATAATTTTCCACGGCTCAACCAGACTTCGCGCTGGTTTTTTAAATCGGTGGCAATGGCGGTAAATTCGATCGGCAAATCCTCAATCCGGTAATCGCCGACCAATTCTTTCAGCACACCGATCACGCGGTCGCCTTTGATCAAGCCCTGATTGCCGAAACTGAAATCCAGTAAACGTAAAACCCCTGATTTTTCCAGTGATGTAGTCCAGTCCTTGTATTCCTGCAAACGCCCGGCGGCGTAAACACCACCAACCAATGCACCCATCGAACAACCGACTACGGCCTGGATCGTGAACCCCTCGGATACCAGAGCCTCGATCACGCCGATATGCGCTAGGCCACGTGCGCCGCCGGAACCAAGAACGAGTGCAATATTTCTTCCGTTACTCATGAGATTACCTCGACTCGTACGCCGACATCGTCAATTGCAATAAGGATTGAATCTGGGCCCGTAAACTCGCGGGCTCGGTAATTTCTGCATCCGCACCATAGCGTAAAATATCCATCAATAATTCTTTGGCATTGCTATAAGGCAAACGGAGTTCATAACGGCCATCGGACAGAAAACGGCCTTCCTGCTTGGAGTGCCAATGCTCGTCCGCCACCCAGCGTGCCGCTTTTGCCGAAAAAACAATCGTCGCAGTCCCTTTTGGCGTGCCGGAAAAAATACCGTAACTCGAGGCAAGATGCGTATCGAGTTCTTGATCCGGTAAATCCTTGGCGCTTGCTTCCAGCATTTTTGCATGTGAAATTCTATCGACCGAAAAACTGCGCAGGCCATCGCGCTCGTGATCGTAAGCATCCAAATACCAGTTGTCGCGGTAATGCGTTAGCCGCTGCGGTGAAACAGTACGATGCGTCGGCTGGTTGGTCGAACGGGCCAGATAGTCGAAGCTCAGCTGTTTGCGTTCCAGCACACCGGTTGCCACCATTCTGAAACCGGCATCGTCACGTTTGCGGACATTGGCACCAATCACCCTAATGCGTTCCAGCGGCCAGCGCTTACCTTGCGAATGTTCTGCCAACAAACCATCAATTCGAGTTTTCAGCGGTGCCAATGCTTTCGCCAGCACGCCGTCACTCGTACGCGCCAATAATTGTTGCGTTGCTACCAGCGCATGCAATTCGTCCGAACTAAGCCACAAGCCAGGCAGCTCGAAACGTTCGGCTTCCTTCTCGTTGTAACGTACGCCGCGTTCGGGATCGAGCTCGATCGGCGCCATCAATACATCGCGTAAAAAAGCAATATCACGATACAAAGTTGCACGCGAGCATTGCAAATCTTCTTGCAGCTTTTTCAAAGAAACAGGATAACGCGCCACCTTGAGTTGGCGATGCAGGGCAGCTCTGCGCTCATTGGAATTCATCTAATCTGTCCGGTTTTGGCTTCAAATTACGATTAACATCATCACACAATCCATTCGAAAAGGGATGCACCAATGCGTTATTTGTTCGCGATATTACTGTTAATTTCCCTGCCTGCCGCAGCAACACCAAAAGATGAAGTCCATGCAGCCTATACCCGCTTTCTGGCGATGAAAAGCTTCAAGGCAAGTAATGACTCGACTTATGGAAAAGATAAGACCAGCAGCAGCGTCGAGTTCGTCATGCCCGACCGTTATCGCGTTACCAATAGCGGGCGCCCACCAAGTGTCATCATCGGAAACTCCATGTACATCGACATGGATGGCCATATGATGAAAATTCCGATGCCCGGCTTGAAAAACATGATTGGTCAATATCGCAATCCCGAGATAATGAAAGAACTGCAGGGTGATGTCGTTGTGGAAAGTCTGGGTACTGAAACGCTAAACGGCAAACCGACAAAAAAATATCGTTATTCGATGACCAAGCCCCAGGCCAGCACGAACATGATGTGGGTCGGCGCGAATGGTGATATTTTGCAAATCGATAGTTCCGGCACGATGAACAAGAAGGCGTATCACACCGTCATCCAATACAGCCAGTACAACAACGCTACAATTAAAATCGATGCGCCCTGAAAATTATTTTTGATTATTGTTAAAAAAACATTTGCAATTTAAAAAATACAGGCGTAATGTGCGCGCCATTCGCAACAACACGAACACATGAGTAACAAAATGACTTCTTACCGCTCCCACATTGCAGGAAACACGAACACGCTGAAAAGCCGTGACGTTGCTTTATGCACGTGGCGGAGCGAGCCGTCGCCCAAATGCGGCAGGCAGCAAGACGGTATGTTTCCACTCAATGACAAAGCCATAGACTAGGCCCCTCTTCACGGAGATCGGCCAAGCCGATCTCCCGAGCATAGCGAATGCCCTCGGGATTTTCCCGGGGGTTTTTCTTTTGGGCGTTCGCAAAAGGATTTATATATTTTCAAATATTTCGGTGCCGCCCTGAAGCATCTCGGACTCTCACCGAAGGCAGGGGCAAGCAGCTCAACAGCGCTTTAGCGCTGTGTCTTGATGCTTCGACACGAGTGTAATCGGTATGGAAATAGATCAGCGGCAGCTGAAAAGTTTTGGCGTTTTTCGGAGTGCCAAAAACGAAGTGCATCATTTATTTTTCATAGCGGCACGGCTTCAAAACGCCGTCCGGTGCGCCTGACTTTGTCATCGCGTATG
Source organism: Arenimonas sp. (assembly GCA_039930825.1). GTDB lineage: Bacteria > Pseudomonadota > Gammaproteobacteria > Xanthomonadales > Xanthomonadaceae > Arenimonas. Next base: position 12,261 of record JBDTTC010000397.1, on the reverse strand, counting down.
CCATGAGGATAAGCATGTATTTCGCAAGACGATCGCTTAAAGGTAGAGCAACGATTAAACATCGTGTATGTCGGTTCGAATCCGACTCGTCACCACTGGATAGCTCAGTCGGGTAGAGCAGCAAACTCATAATTTGCGGGTCGCGGGTTCGATTCCCGCTCCAAACGACTTGCCATGTCGTTATCCATAGGGCGCAAGCCCAATCCGAAACTGCTCCGTGTAGCGTACTTGTTGAACTCAATGTATCGATGAAAACGGGAATTCTGCAGCGGTGTGTTCACCGGGATTTTGTTGGCACTTAAAGCCGGGGTCGTGTTGTAGGACCGAAGTAGGACCGACGGAAGTCGGGGCCGTAACTCGGAACAGGCACAACACGATTCCACCTCAAAGCGCTCACTCTTTCCTCGTGCTCACAACGTCAGGAGCAGTTTCAACTTATTTATTGTCATTGCAAATTAAGTCGCAATGATTCCGCATAACACAGCGCGCGTTGCGTTGTTTGACGCGATGACGAAATGCATCGTGGTGATGAATCCTGCCAATGCCGACTCGACATTGTACAGGCGCTCTTGAATCGAGTCGTAAACTCGCGGCGGCGCGCTTTGCTGAGCGCGCTGCTGCTTTAAAAACCATAAGAAAAGGAGGAACCGCAATGTTTTTATCTGAAAAAGTTGTAATCGGCGACGCTGAACGCGGCCTCGTCTACAAGAATCGTCGTTTTGACAGCGTGCTTTTACCTGGCGTGTATCGCCTGAAAAGCCTGTTTCAAAACATGGAAATCTCTGTTCAAAACGTTACCAGCGTCGAATATGTCGGCAAGGATGCTGAAACCTTGATCGCTCGACTTGGCGATCGTTTGAGCGACACCTTTTTGCTCGCCGATATCGGTGTGCAGGAAGTCGGCTTGCTGTTGAAGAACGGCAAAATCGAAGACGTGCTGGCACCTGGCTCACGCAAGTTGTACTGGAAAGGCCAAATCGCAATTGACGTGCAACGTGTCGGCTTGAACGAAGGCATGCAATTGAGTGATGAAATCTTTCGCCGGTTGCGCCAAATGGGTGTGCTTGAACGCTTTGCAGTTGCCGTGAACGTACCTACCGAATCGGTTGGACTGTTGTTCGTCGATGGCAAGCTATCGCGTGCTTTGCAGCCTGGGGCCTATGCTTTCTGGAACTTTCAGAAAAACATCAGCGCCGAGGTCATGGATTTACGCGTGCAATCCATCGAAGTCTCCGGTCAGGAATTGTTGACCAAGGATAAGGTGTCGTTGCGCGTGAACTTGGCAGCCAGTGTTCGCGTCACTGATGCGGTAGCTGCGCGTACCAAGGTCGCAAAGTACGGCGATTATCTGTATCGCGAATTGCAATACGGTTTGCGCAAGGCGATCTCTGCCAAGACGTTGGATGAGTTATTGGGTGACAAAGCATCTCTGGATGCCGATATCTTTTCCTATGTGCGCAAGCAGGTGAACGAGTTAGGTCTTGAAGTTCTGGGTGTTGGTGTCAAAGACATCATCTTGCCCGGCGACATGAAGGACATCTTGAATGGTGTGGTACAAGCTGAAAAAACCGCGCAAGCCAACGTCATTCGTCGTCGTGAAGAAGCCAATGCCACACGTTCGTTGTTGAACACCGCCAAGTTGATTGAACAAAGCGCCGTGTTGATGCGCTTGAAGGAATTGGAAGCTTTGGAAAAAGTGACCGAGAAGATCGACAAGTTGACCGTATTCGGTGGTTTGGATGGCGTCTTGAAGCAGTTGGTGACGTTGAAGTAGAAACGAATAAGCACCGTCCATGGGGGCGGTGCCATAGAATAAGTGAAGGAAAAAATATGAGCGATACAGAAGTGAGTGCAGCACAATTCACATTGCTGCACGCCGAACACCACAAGCCGATCAAGGCGTGGATCAAGGGCGTGCCGCTGGAAGACGAAGCACGCGCGCAATTGATCAATATCGCGAGCCTGCCTTTCGTCGGGCCCTGGGTAGCGGTAATGCCCGACGTCCATCTGGGCAAAGGTGCAACCGTAGGTTCTGTTGTGCCAACGCGTGGCGCGATTATTCCCGCTGCGGTCGGTGTCGATATCGGCTGCGGTATGGCGGCAGTGCAAACCACATTGAAGGCAAAGGATTTGCCGGAAAATCTGGCCATGCTCCGTTCGGATATCGAGCGCAGTGTGCCAGTCGGAAACGGTCCCGGTGGCGAGCACCGGAATATTCCCGACAGTATCGGAACGCATCTGCAAAAATCAGGATTGCACACGCGTTTGCTTAATATCCAGAACAAACATCCGAAAATCCGTTTCGACAAAATCGAACGACAAACCGGAACTTTGGGCGGTGGAAATCACTTCATCGAAATCTGTCTCGATGAAACCGATACCGTCTGGGTAATGTTGCACTCGGGTTCGCGTGGTACCGGCAACATGATTGGTACGTACTTCATTGAACGCGCCCGTCAGGAGTTGGCGAAGCGTGTGCTTGGTTTCCATATGCCCGACAAGGATCTGGCGTTCTTCATGGAAGATGAACCTCTGTTTGCCGAATATGTCGAAGCGGTTTCCTGGGCGCAGGATTATGCCCGGGTAAATCGTGAAGCGATGATGCAGCGGGTACTGGCTTCCATGCGTCACCGTTTGCCACCGTTTCAATTGGGAAAGATGGCGGTCAATTGCCATCACAACTATGTGACGCGCGAGCAACATGCAAACGAATCATTGTTGGTAACGCGTAAAGGTGCAGTGAGCGCACGCGAAGGCGAACTGGGAATTATCCCGGGTAGCATGGGAGCCTGTAGTTTCATTGTGCGCGGAAAGGGTAATGCGGAAAGTTTCCATAGCTGCAGTCACGGCGCCGGTCGTGTGATGAGCCGTACCCGGGCCCGTAAAGAAATCAGCATGGAACAACATCTGCAAGCCACCGCGCATGTGGAATGCCGTAAAGACAGCGCGGTGATTGACGAATCGCCCGCTGCCTACAAGGACATCGACGCCGTGATGGCGGCACAAAGCGATTTGGTCGAAGTGGTCCACCGCTTGCGCCAAGTGGTATGTATCAAAGGTTAAATAAAGCCCGTGGGAGCGGCGTAAGCAGCGAAAAAGCTGCGACGAGGTTTATTCGCGGCTTACGCCGCTCCCACGGCACAAAATTATTACATTATCTTCTCGCCTCTTTTCTGCATTGCCTTCACAATATGCAGCATGTCGGAACCCCAGCTCGAACTGAACAAGCCCATTAGCGACGAGGTCAAACAAACGACCTGCTATATGTGTGCCTGCCGTTGCGGGATTAATGTCCATATCAAAGACGGACAAGTGCGTTATATCGAAGGCAACCCGAATCATCCGGTCAATCGCGGCGTACTTTGCGCGAAAGGTTCGGCCGGCATCATGCAGCATTATTCCCCGGCTCGGCTTCGCAAACCTTTGTTGCGCGTTGGTGAACGCGGCAACGGTGACTTCAAAGAAATCGAATGGGACGAAGCCTTAAGCCTTGCGACGCAATGGCTTGCTGAATCACGCGCAAAAGATCCAAACCGTTTGGCATTTTTTACCGGCCGTGATCAATCGCAAGCACTCACTGGATGGTGGGCACAGCAATACGGCACCGTAAATTATGCCGCGCATGGCGGTTTCTGTTCGGTCAATATGGCCGCCGGTGGTCTTTATAGTATTGGCGGAAGTTTCTGGGAATTTGGCGAACCCGATTGGGATCATGCGAAAATTTTCATGTTGTGGGGTGTTGCCGAAGATCATGATTCCAATCCGATCAAATTAGGTTTGGGAAAACTGAAAGCGCGTGGTGCAAAAATCATTGCAGTCAATCCGGTGCGTACCGGTTATGGCGCAGTTGCCGATGAATGGATCGGCATTCGTCCGGGTACCGACGGCTTATTCGCGTTCGCGCTGATTCACGAATGCCTGAAAAATGATTGGGTCGATCTGGATTATCTGGTGCGTTACACCAACGCGCATTATCTGGTGATTCAAAATCCTGGCGCGGAAGATGATGGTTTGTTTGCGCGTGATGATGAGGGCAATGTGTTGTGTGCGAGTGGTGATGATTTTGTCTCTGCCGATGCGACTAACATCTCCCCACGCATCATCGGCGACTACACATTACCGAATGGTCGTAAAGCGACGCCCGTTTTCAATCTACTTGCCGCACGGTATCTCGATGAACAATACGCGCCTGAAAATGTGGCTGATCGTTGCGGCATTCCCGCCGCCACGATAAAACGCATTGCAAAAGAACTGGCCGACGCTGCCTTCAAATCGAATTTCTCCTTGCCCATTGCCTGGACAGATGTGCATGGCAAGGAACATCAGGAAATGATCGGTCGCCCGGTCGCGATGCATGCAATGCGCGGTATTTCTGCGCACAGCAATGGTTTCCATACCTGCCGTGCTTTGCATGTTTTACAAATGTTGCTCGGTGCTGTCGATACGCCGGGATCGTTCCGCTATCAACCGCCGTTTCCAAGGCCGATTCCGCCAGCGAATCGCCCCGGTAAAAATATCGGTGCTGATGGAAAACTTGATGCACCGCCACTTGGCTTCGTGCATGGCCCCGAAGATTTAGTGGTGGATAAGGACGGCAATCCGCGACGTATCGATCATGCGTACTCCTGGGCCTACCCGCTAGCGGCGCACGGCATGATGCATACGGTTATTCGCAATGCGCATGATGCCAATCCGTACCCGATCGATGTGCTGATGATGTTCATGGCGAACATGAGCTGGAACTCGGCCATGAACACGAAAGAAACTATCGGCTGGCTAACGGCAAAAAATGAAAGTGGCGATTACAAGATTCCGAAAATCATTTATTCCGATGCCTATTCCAGCGAGATGGTGGCGTACGCCGATTTGATTTTGCCTGATACCACGTATCTCGAACGTTTCGATGCGATCTCGATGCTGGATCGTCCGATTTCCGATGCCGATTGTGCAGCCGATGCCATTCGGCATCCGGTGTTTCAGCCGGACCGCGATGTACGGGGATTCCAATCGGTACTGATCGATATCGGTGCGCGTTTGAAATTACCCGCATTGCTGGATGAAAACGGCGATCCAAAATATCGCGATTTCGAAGATTATATTTTGCGGCATGAACGTGCACCTGGCGTTGGTTTACTCGCCGGTTGGCGCGGTGAACAGGGCGAGCAGGAAGGTAAAGGCCAGCCAAACCCAGATCAGCTAGAACAATACAAAAAGCATGGTGGCTTTTGGCATTCACCAATTCCCGACAATGCCCGCTATTACAAAATGGCGAATCGCGATTATCTGCAATGGGCGACCAAGAAAGGATTCATAGTCAAACCGGATCAAGTCGTGTTGCAGTTGTATTCGGAAACCCTGCAGAAATTTCGCTTGGCGGCGCAAGGTCATGGCGAACATCAGCCACCAATGCAGCATCGCGAACGCGTCGAAAAGTATTTTGATCCGATGCCGATTTGGTACGAACCGTTTGAAGCTGCGGAATTAGCGGGCAAGCAAGCGAAACATTTTCCACTATCCGCCATTACTCAGCGCCCGCCTTTCATGTATCACAGTTGGGGTTCGCAAAATGCATGGCTAAGACAAATCACTGCACGCAATTATTTATACCTGCACCCGGATACAGCAAATAAATATCAAATCAAGGATCTTGATTGGGTACACGTCGATTCACATCAGGGTCGCATTACCGTGCAATGTAAATTCGCGACCAATATGCAGCCCGATACCGTGTGGACCTGGAACGCCATTGGCAAGCGCAAGGGCGCTTGGGCGCTGGCAAAAAATGCACCGGAATCCACGAAAGGCTTTCTGCTCAATCATTTGATTTCCGATATCACGCCGAAAGGTGATTACGCGAATGCCGATCCTGTCACCGGCCAAGCCGCGTGGTTTGATTTGCGGGTGCGTATTGAAAAAGCCGAGTCAGCCAATGAATGCTCACCCGAATTTCCTGCCTTAGCCAAAGTCACCACCGATACCGATACGCCGCTTCGCTATGGCGTGAATTTCCGGAGCAAAAAATAATGGGCATCGCTGCCCTATTAACATTAGTTGTATTGGTCTGTGCTGTTGGACTATTTATCAGCGAAAAATTTCCGGTGGACGTGGTCGCCCTATTGGTGCTTGCCAGTTTATTGGTGCTGGGGTTGGTATCACCAGAGCAAGCATTGTCCGGCTTCAGTAGTGAAGCAACAATTACCGTAGCGGCAATGTTTGTTTTAAGTGCCGGTTTGCAACGCAGCGGTTTACTTCGAAGGCTCGGTGCTGGGCTGGCAAAAATCCGCTGGCAGTGGCTGCAGGCATTGGTAATCATGCTGGTCATTGGGCCCATTTCAGCATTCGTCAATAACACAGCAGCTGTTGCTGTCTTTTTGCCGCTAGTGCTGGCAGCGAGTATCGCGAATAAAAAACCGGCATCACGATTATTAATTCCTTTATCGTATGCGGCGCAAATGGGCGGGGTCTGTACCTTGATTGGTACATCGACCAACCTGCTCGTCAACTCGATGGTGATTAAATCGGGAATGACCGGCTTCACCCTGTTTGAATTCAGTCAGCTGGGTATCATTTTTCTAGCAGCAGGCATCGGCTATTTATTGATTGCCGGCCCTTGGTTATTGCCCGATCGTGCTGCCAGTGAATTCCACGAGTCGCCACAACTCGGCAAATATGTTACCGAGCTTCGAGTGCGCAGTGATTCTGGCTTGATCGGAAAAAAACTAAGTGAAGTTCAGAGTCGGCAAAGCTTTGGCCTGGATATCATCGTGATCATGCGCGGTGATGACAGCATTTCCGATTTGCAAAATTCTCCAATTGCGCTCGGCGATATTCTGCTGGCACAAGGTGAGTGGCCGCAATTGGTAGAATTCGGTAAGCGTTACGGCTTAAGAATGGAAACCGAAGATCGCAAGAAATCCGAACATCATGGCGATGCAGTGCTCGTTGAAGCGATGATTGCACCCAATAGCCGCATCGCAGATCGTACCTTGAGTGAACTGGATTTTCGCCGCTTGCATCGCATGACGGTGCTGGCTATTCATCGTCGCGGTGAAGTCGTTCGTCACAAACTCAGCGAACTGCGACTTGCCGTTGGCGATTTATTATTGCTGGCTGTGCCACCGGAAGAAATGATGTCTTTGCGTAAAGATGCCAGTGTCGTCATCGTTAGCGAAAAAGAGCAGGAAAAAATATCCTGGCTTCGTGCCGGCCTCAGTATTGCGATTATGTTTGCTGTGGTACTGGTGGCTTCACAAGGCTGGTTACCGATTGTGGCAACGGCATTAGTTGGCTGCATCGCCTTGGTGCTATTCAAATGCCTCACACCCGAAGAAGCTTATAGCGCAATCGATTGGCGTGTGGTCATGTTGATGGCTGGCGTGTTGCCGCTTGGCGTTGCAATTCAGACATCGGGCCTGGCGACGTATTTGGTACAACACACTCTGGAGCCTTTAAATGGCTACGGTCCGATCATTATTCTGGCAGCGATTTATTTCGTGACAGCACTGCTGACGGAGTTCATGAGTAATACAGCGGCAGCGGTACTGCTGACGCCCATTGCGTTGACGACAGCCGAAGCGCTGGGGATTGATGCGAAACCTCTGATAATCGGCGTCATGTTTGCCGCTTCCACTAGCTTCGCGACACCGGTTGGCTATCAAACCAATACAATGGTGTACAACGCCGGTGGCTATCGCTTCACTGATTTCATGAAAATAGGCATTCCACTTAATATCCTGTTCTTCATTTTGGCGATGATTTTCATCCCTCGTTATTTTCCGTTCTGATGTTATCCATTCCAAACCATCTTCTGTATTTTCTCAAGGGCAGTAAATCCGGGAACAAATCATGAAGCAGAGCTACGATTGGTATTTCGATTTCATCTCGCCGTTTTCCTATCTGCAATGGATTCGCTTGCGTCGCGATTTTCCGGAATTCAAGATCAATCCGAAACCGATACTGTTTGCCGCCATGTTGAAACACTGGGGCCAACTCGGCCCGGCCGAAATTCCCGGCAAACGCATTCACACCTATCGCATGTTGATCTGGCAGGCACGCGAATTGAATATTCCATTCCGGTTTCCACCGGCACACCCGTTCAACCCATTGCCGGCTTTGCGTCTGGCATTGGCAGCAAAAAATATTCATCAAGCCTGCGATCTTATTTTCAAGCATATCTGGGAAGAAGGCCTGGCTGCCGATAGCGCAGAAGCCTTGCAACCGATTGCCGATCAACTGGCCATCGAGAATCTGGCGGCGAGCCTTGCCGATCCGGAAGTGAAGACACGTCTTTCGCAAAATGGGGAGCAAGCCATTGCACTGGAAATTTTCGGCGTACCTACCTTAGTTATCAACAGGCATCTTTTCTGGGGAAATGATGCGACACCGTTTGCAATGGAATATCTCGCGAATCCATCTTTGATTGATGTCGATAAAGAAATGCTGGCGATCGATGATCTGCCGCCTGCAATGCAAAGGAATATTGCCAAACAATGACTATGCTGCCGCCACCATCGAAAAAGAAACTGGGTCTCGTTATCGACCTAGATACCTGTGTCGGTTGCCATGCCTGCGCGGTCGCGTGCAAGGAATGGAATGCGGGCGGCATCGCTGCACCACTGACAGATGAAAATCCGTATGGCGCCGATCCGCATGGCGTCTGGTTCAATCGTGTTCATAGCTACACGCTTGATGCGTTGGAAGATCAGCCTGAAATGACGCTGCATTTTCCGCGCTCCTGCCTGCATTGCGAACAAGCGCCTTGCGTTACTGTTTGCCCGACCGGTGCGAGTTACAAACGTACCGAAGACGGCATCGTGCTGATTGATGAAGACAAATGCATTGGCTGTAAATTATGCTCCTGGGCTTGCCCGTATGGTGCGCGTGAATATTCACAAGTCGAAGGCGTGATGAAAAAATGCACGCTTTGCGTCGATCGCATCTATAACGAAAATATTCCGGAAGAATCACGCAAGCCTGCCTGCGTGCAAGCCTGTCCTACACGTGCAAGACACTTCGGCGATCTGGGTGATGAAGAGTCCGATATTTTCAAGTTGGTAAAAGATCGCGCGGGTGTCGAATTGATGCCGGAGCTTGGCTATCAACCGGTCAATCGTTATTTACCACCTCGCGAACGTAGGGCCGGCTCAATGCAAAAAGATATCAAGGAAGAAACATTGCAGACCGAAAAACTGCCGCCGATGCTTCGCTGGCTTGATCGCGTATTAAGTCGATAAGGCAGACCTCATGCATCCTGCTTTCTCCGTCATATTTTTCACTACTCTTTCCGGCATGGGCTATGGTTTGTGGGTTTTTATCGCTTGTGAAACCCTGCTTTCTGGACCGGACTATCCGCAGAAAAATTTATTCGGGCTCTTGCTCGGCTTTGTCCTGGTCTCGATTGGCTTGCTGAGTTCAACCCTGCATCTTGGTAAACCATTGCGTGCCTGGCGAGCATTTAGCCAATGGCGCAGCAGTTGGTTGTCCCGCGAAGGTGTGTCTGCCATTGCCTGTTTTATACCTGCCACCCTCTGGATGGCGCAGGAATATTTTCATCATGCTTATGTTGCCAATTCGGTACTCGCTGTAGTGCTTGCCGCGTTATCCATCATCACGGTGGTTTGCACCGCAATGATTTACGCCAGCCTGAAACCCATTCCGGCTTGGCGACACTCCTATGTAGTAATCGTGTATGTCTTATTCGCATTGCTTACCGGCGGCCTGCTAAGCACATCCATAAGTTCATATTCATCCAGCCATGTAGATGACTATCTTATTTTCGGTTTTGTCTTACTTGCCGTCTTGCTAAACGTATTGAAAAAACGCTACTGGAAAGATATCGATACGCAAACCCTGCCTTCGCGGGCATCTGCGTTAGGTCTCAAGGAAAATAAAATCGTAAGCGTATTTGAACGTCCGCATACCGAAGCAAATTACCTGACCACGGAAATGGGCTTTGTACTGGCGCGTAAACATTCGAGAAAATTACGAACCACTGCCATGTTCTTGTTCACTTGGCTTCCGGTTCTTCTTTGCCTTGCAAGCTGGCTGCTCCCGCAAATCTTCGCCTGCTATTTATTATTCATAGCCGCATCTTCCGCTTACCTGGGCGCAGCGGTCGAACGCTGGCTGTTTTTTGCCGAAGCTAAACATGCGGTGATGCAGTATTACTGATCTATTGCGGTAAAGAACACACATTGCTTATCGGCCTTCAAACTCTTTCCTGGAACGAGCCGTCGGTCCTACGGGACACGCTCTAAATCGTCCCGACTTCCGTCGGTCCTACGGGGGTTCCTACGCTCCGCGATTTTTCAACAGGCTTTCAACAACGCCTGGATCTGCAAGAGTAGAAATATCGCCGAGCTCTTCCGGTTTATTCTCGGCAATTTTCCGCAGGATACGGCGCATTATTTTCCCGGAACGCGTTTTTGGTAAGCCCGGCGCCCATTGGATGATATCGGGCAAGGTAATCGCGCCGATCTCATCACGAACTTTTTGTGCGATCGCTTTGCGCAGGGTTTCGTTTTCTTCGACACCGACATTCAAGGTGACGAAAGCGTAAATCGCCTGACCTTTGATGTCATGATCGAATCCGACTACGGCAGCCTCGGCAACATCGACGTGTGCGACCAAGGCGCTTTCCACTTCGGCAGTACCGATCCGATGACCGGACACATTGATGACGTCGTCGACCCGACCGGTGATCCAGTAACAGCCATCTTCATCGCGGCGACAACCATCACCGGTGAAATATTTCCCGGGGTAGGTTTTGAAATAGGTATCGATGAAGCGTTCTTGGTCGCCATACACTGTTCGCATTTGTCCGGGCCAGGAACCAAGAAGAACCAGATTGCCGGAAGTGGCGCCTTCGAGAATTTCTCCATGTGCATCAACGAGTGCAGGTTGAATACCAAACAGCGGTGTTGTCGCCGAGCCCGGTTTCAAATCCGTCGCACCCGGCAGCGGTGAAATTAAAATCCCGCCAGTTTCGGTTTGCCACCACGTATCAACTATGGGACAGCGCGAATCACCGACCACACGGTGGTACCAACGCCAAGCTTCCGGATTGATCGGTTCGCCGACTGTACCGAGCAGACGCAAACTTTTACGGGAAGTTTTGTTAACGAAATCATCGCCCTGGCTCATCAAAGCGCGAATCGCGGTCGGTGCCGTATAAAAAATACTGACTTGATGTTTATCGATGGCTTGCCAGAAACGCGAAGCATCGGGATAAGTCGGCACACCTTCAAACATCACACTGGTCGCGCCATTCGCTAGCGGTCCGTACACTAAATAACTGTGACCGGTGATCCAACCAATATCGGCGGTACACCAGAAAACATCGCTATCTTGTAAATCAAATACCGCTTCGTGCGTAAAGCTTGTGTAGACCAGATAGCCCCCGGTGGAATGCAACACGCCTTTCGGCTTGCCTGTTGATCCAGAGGTATAAAGTATAAATAAAGGATCCTCGGCATTCATTCGCGTAATTTCGCAATGCTCGGGCTGCGAATTCACCACTGCAGCAAACCAGCGATCACGCGGCATTTGCATTTCAATCACGCCGACAGTGTGCTTGACCACCAAGACGGTTTCGACACAGGTGGTACCCGCTTTTTTCAGGGCAAGATCAACATTGTGTTTCAAGGCAATTTTCTTGCCGGCACGTAAACCTTCGTCGGCCGTAATGATCACCTTGGACTGGCAGTCTTCAATTCGCCCCGCCAAAGACTCCGGCGAAAAACCGCCAAACACAACGTTATGCACGGCGCCGATGCGAGCGCAGGCCAGCATGGCGACGGCAGCTTCTGGAATCATCGGAAGATAAATCGTGACGCGATCACCTTTGCCGATACCGAGATTCTTCAATGCATTCGCACATTGGCAAACGCGAGCATGTAATTGTCGATAACTGATGTGTTGCGCGGGAACCGATGGGTCATCAGCCTCCCAGATAATCGCAGTCTTGTTGCCGTTTTTTTCCAGATGCCGATCGAGACAGTTTTCAGAAACATTCAACTCCCCGTCTTCGAACCAACGAATATGGAAGTCTTTCACATCAAAGCTGACATCCTGAATTTTGGTCGGTTTCTTCTGCCAGTGAAGACGCTCGGAAATTTTCGCCCAGAATTTATCCGGATTTTCGATGGATTCGGCGTAGAGCTTTTCGTATTCGTTGCGCGTGTAGCGGGCGGCTTTTGCGAAATCAGGCAAGACTGGAAATAGGTCAGACATAAGCACCTCTTTAAGCAAGGTAGCCAGTGT
>JBDTTC010000396.1:0-41158 GCA_039930825.1 Arenimonas sp. | reverse complement strand
CATCTTCCAGGAATTGCGTCATGCCGCCGGATTTCGCCCATGCCCATTCGGTCCGGTGTTCGGACATCGACGCATTCAACTTATCTTGGTCAACATAGGAAGCCGCAGCCAGCCACGTGGCGCCTGCCTGATATCTGCCGACGAAGCCTGCTTGGTTGGTGATAGCCAATTCACCACCGCGGCTTTCATTTAGTACAACCGATGCAACAAGCCTGCGCGTTATCGCATCGTCTAGCCCAGCAATATTACCTTGCTGGTATTCGTAGGCAGTGGCCACTGCCTTTTCTTTCAGTCGGGTATCAGCCATGACGCTTTTCCTTTGGATACGACCGGTGGATCTCAAATTGTGGATTTACAACTGTTCGATAAAAGCTGCTCGCTTATCTTGATGGCTGGAATCTAGCATAGTTAAATGTTTATCAGGCATAACTTGCCAGCTAAGCTTGCATGTGAGTGTTTCATTAGCATTAAACCGCCCATTTTTTCCTGTCCCGAATCCAAAACCAATGGAGAACAAAAAAGCCGACCCCTTTGATTTCAGGTAAATCGGCTTTGTTCGGGTGACATGTGTTTTCAATGGTGGTTGTGGGTGGACTCGAACCACCGACCCCGGCATTATGAGTGCCGTGCTCTAACCGGCTGAGCTACACAACCATCGACCGCTGCCGCAGTTAGTACGGCAGGGCCGCGAATTTTACTGCGCATCGGCTGCGGTGTCTATCTCAATTGTTTTGCTTGTCCTTGTGCTATGGCTTGTGGCAGGCTTGCGGGTAGTGAATTTGGAGTCCGCGTCGTGATCGATCCGGACGGTTTTCGCCCTAATGTGGGCATCGTGCTCATGCGCACGGATGGCAGGTTGTTCTGGGCCCGAAGGGTGAACCGGGACGGCTGGCAGTTTCCGCAAGGCGGCATGAACACTGATGAAACACCGTTAGAAGCGATGTACCGAGAACTACATGAAGAGGTCGGCCTTTCACCTGAGCACGTTGAAGTGCTTGGGGCAACGCCCGGCTGGCTTCGCTACCGTCTGCCCAAGCGCTGCGTGCGCTATGGCAGCAAGCCCATATGCGTGGGACAAAAGCAGGTATGGTTTTTGTTGCGATTTAATGGCGATGAGGCCGATTTGCGCTTGAATTTGACCGAGAAGCCCGAATTTGACAGCTGGCGCTGGGTGGACTTTTGGTACCCGGTGGAACATGTAGTCAACTTCAAGCGTGAGGTTTATGTACGTGCTCTGCATCATTTAAGCGAACATGCGCGCACAATCGCAGGCGATGAGGCCGTTCCGTCGAATGCGGGTGAATTGGTTCAGCAGATATTGGCTGCCGCTACCGGACCCAAATTTGGCAAGCGTTAATACTGAAGCCCGCGCTTATTGACAATCATTCTCATTGGGTGTCAAATACGAATCATTCTTATTCGTAGCCGAGCCAGAATCTGCCATGTATGTCTGTGTTTGCTTTGGTATTACCGATAAAGCCATCCAGCGCGCCGCTGCCGATGGCGTGCGTGATATTGCAGAACTAACGATGCGCACCGGCCTGGGCAGTAATTGTGGAAGTTGCCGTGATATGGCCTCCGCGATTTTAAATGATGCCTACGTCCCTACTCTTCTGCCCTTGCCTATCTTGCAAGCGGCCTGAAAACGCATCGTCGCGAATGAGCGATTCTCATTCCCACATCTTTTACTGATTGCTATTAAAGTGGCCGCATATTTTCAGGAGTACTGCCATGAAAGGCGACAGCAAAGTCATCGAGTTTCTAAACAAAGCGCTTTATAACGAATTGATCGCGATTAACCAGTATTTTCTGCATGCAAAAATGTTGAAGAACTGGGGCTTTAAGGAACTCGGTGAACACGAGCACCATGAATCTATTGATGAAATGAAGCATGCAGATCGTTTAATCGAACGCATTTTATTTCTTGATGGCCTGCCGAACCTGCAATCACTCGGGAAACTTTTTATTGGCGAAAGCCCGAAAGAAATTTTCGAATGTGATCTAAAGCTTGAGCTAATTGCTATTCCTGATTTGAAAGCCGCCGTTGCCTACAGTGAAACGGTGGCGGATTATGTATCGCGTGATTTATTTGCATCCATTTTAGGTTCGGAAGAAGAGCATGTGGATTGGCTGGAAACTCAGCTCGGTCTGATGGAACGCTTGGGCGAGCAAAACTATCTGCAAGCACAGCTTAAAAGCTAAGTACCAATGCAAGACAAAAAAAACCGGCGATTGCCGGTTTTTTTTATGAGCTGCATATTTGCTTTACTGCAAAATTGCCTGCAAAGCGTTCTGTGCTTTTTTGTATTCCGCTTCGAGCATCACCACTGCAACAGTGGGTCGATTGAGTGCATTGCCACGGGCACCAATTTCGATTCGTTTTGCAATTGCAGAAAGTGCAAGCGCTCCTAGATTGGCGCTGGATGATTTCAGCGTATGCGCCGGTGCAATCATGCCGTGGATATTGTTGTCGGCAGCGGCTTGTTCGAGTTGCTGGATTTGTTTTGGTGCATCTTCCAGAAATAATTTGATCAAGCCAAGATAATCGCCACCCATAACCGCTTCGAGTTCTTCCAAAACTTCCGGTGCAAGTACGGGCAAGCTTTGCGCTGGCGACTCAATGGCAACGGGAGCCAGCGCTGGTCTTGTGTTAATGACTGGAGCTGCAACCGTGTTTGCAGTCACGTTGACTGGTGCAGTTGGGCGAGGCGGTAATGCACGCGATGGCGGCAGAACTGGTGCACCTGGAGCAGGTGGCATAGCTGCAGGTCTGGGTGGAAAAGTACCGGGTGTGTTCGGCGCCATTGCAGGTCTGGGTGGTAATGCGGCAGGGGCGGCCGGAGCCTGTGCTGGCCTTGGTGGCAATGCCGATGGAGCAACTGGCGCTTGTACTGGCCTTGGCGGCAAAGTGGGAGCACTTGGTTGTATTGGTGCCTGTCTTGGCGGGGCAACTACCGAAGCTGGCGCAACTGGTACCACTGCCGCTGCAATTGCAGGTCGAATCGTTGCAGGCTGTGTTGTAACAGACGCAGGTACTGATACAGCCGTGGCGCAAACTGGATTGACTTGTTCTTGTTTTACTTTCAACCAGCGCGCCAAACTCGACTCAAGCAAACGTCGATCCACCGGTTTGGTTATGTAATCGTCCATGCCTGCATCCAGACATTTCTGACGATCACCTGCCATCGCATTTGCGGTCATCGCAATAATCGGCAAGCGCGGCAGGCCGGCGTTCAATTCGTGTTGCCGCCATTCGCGAGTAGCGGTGTAGCCGTCTTTGACTGGCATTTGGCAATCCATCAACACCAGATCCAGATGACCGGACATCATGCGTTCCAGCGCTTTTTCGCCGTTGTCGGCAGTTTCACAATTGAGCCCAAGCAAACCGATCAGACGCTGCGCCACCATTAAATTGACTGGATTGTCTTCTACCAAAAGTAAATGACCACGCAGTTTTTTAATGGCTGATGTACCGGCATTGGCGGCTGTTTCAGAAGCAGGAGCTTGTGACGCAAGAGGTATCGCTTCGTAAGCTTCTTCAACGGGCTCAATCTTATTTGAAGGTGCTGACAGGAAGTTGCTGATCGCGCTCCGCATTTCATTAGCCTGCATTGCGCGCGGCATACCGAGCATCAATGGGCCGTCATTCAATTCATCGGGCAATGGATCATTACCGACAAAATACACAACACGCAGACCTTCAAGATCCGGCGCACGGCGTAAATTGCGATGCAGTGCAATAGCCGTGCTGCGCACACTGTTCATGTCGACCAGAAGTAAATCGTAAGTCCAGGTATTGCCTCGCGTTAATGCCGTACGCAGACGCGTCAATGCGTCCTGCGTGGAATCGGCCTCGGTAATTTGGCAGCCCCAGTTCGTAGCTGCCTGCTGCATACGTTGCCTGAACGCGGCATCGTTACTCAGCAACAATACACGTGAGCCGTGCAGATCGAGCTTTTGCGCCTGCATGTCACCGGGTGCTTTTAGTAAAGGTAACTCGACCCAAAAAGTAGAGCCACGACCAGGTTCGGATTCGACTCCGATCGTGCCGCCCATCAAGTCAACAATACGTTTGCAGATCACCAAGCCAAGGCCGGTGCCGCCATACAAGCGCGTGGTCGAGGCATCTGCCTGACTGAAGGGTCGAAATAATTGCTGTACGCCTTGCGCACTTATGCCGATGCCGGTGTCGCGAACTTCAATACGTAATTCGTGTTGCGTGCGAGTTTCGCCTCGACGGGAAATATGCAAAGTGACTGAACCGCGTTCGGTAAATTTTAGTGCATTGCTGATCAGGTTGGTGAGTACTTGTCGCAAACGTACTGGGTCACCCCGTACCGGCAGCCGGACATTGCTGTCCAGTTGAAGATTCAAACGCAGCCCCTTGGTCTCGGCCGGTTTATCCATCAGCATAATGATGGAATCGCACACTTCACGTAAATTGAAACTGGTCGTTTCAAGCTGGAGTTTATTGGCTTCGAGTTTCGAATAATCGAGTATGTCATCGACGATTCGCAGCATCTGCCGTGCCGACGTATAGGCAGTTCGTAAAATATCATGATGATCTGGTGCGAGCTTTACCGACATCATGATGTCGAGCATAGGAATGATGCCATTCAACGGTGTACGAATTTCGTGACTCATGGTCGCAAGAAATTCACCTTTCGCCATCATCGCCGATTCGGCCGCCTGTTTTGCGACCGTAAGTTCTTTTTCGAGTTCGCGATGTACCGCCAGCTCTTCATTCAGCGCAGTGACTTCACGCTTTTGTTCATGCGTTTGCTCGGATGCAGCGAGCAGTGCTTCATTGCGTCGCGCCATCGCATACCAAAGCCCTGCTATGCCGGCAATCGCCAGCAATGCGGCAATCAGTGCAATGCTTTGCCAAACCTGCTGATTGCTCCAGTGTGCAAAACCGGAGGCGATGGCTGCGCCGGCTGCGCCGGCGATGGCGATCCATCGAACGAGAAGCGCATCGCCTGATTTGAATTTTTGTAACATTTAAAGCACCGCCTGTTGAAAATCGAAATCAAGCCCGCTATCGGCTTCTTGTACCAAATTGCCCTGAATGAAATCGATGCCGCTCATCCACAACGTCGCTGCCGCCTGCGGATCTTCAACACCAGTGCCAATCACTTCCAGACCGCGACGATGAGCGCGGTCAATTAATGTCTTAAGTTCATCGCGAGTACTTTGGGTTTGAATACCCATTGAATATTTGCGCGCCAGTTTTACAAAACCCAGTGGTAGTTGTTCAAGCAGACGTTCCGTTTCGGTATTCAATTCAAATTGACTTAAGCAAAATTGCACACCGAGTGACACTAGGCTGTCGCAAAATTGCCGGACGGTTGCAACATGTATGGATGCGTCTTCCATCCGAAGTTCAATTACGAGGCAAGCACCTGGCACATCGTTGTCGGCCAACTCGGATCTCAGCCATTCCGCCTGCGTGCTGTCGGCAAGCGTCAACGGTGACTGCGTGACGAACAGACGCATTGGTCTTTGTTCCGCACGACGATCGCGAATTAATGCCAGCGCCTGGATCAACACCCAGCGATCAATATCTACTATCAAATCGCTGCGTTCAGCCATCGGAATCACTTCTGCCGCTGGGAGCAGACGACCATTGGTGTCCCGCAAACGCAAAAGTGTCTGATATTGAGAATCGTCGCTGCCCGCAACCGCAACTACCGGCTGATATAAAAGCTCGAGCGAATGCTGGTCGATAGCTTCGCGCACTTGTTTGAGCAATGCCGCTTCACGAACCGCATCTTCTGCCTTGGGCGGTTCGTACTGCCGAACTCCTTGTTCGCTGGTACGTGCCTCGCGCGTTACTTTTTCCACCGCATTCAACATCGAGCCACTGTCATTGAACGAATGTTTGAACGCACATACACCAACTGATGCTCGCAGCTTCAGCGGATGTGCCTGTACCATGAATTCATGTTGCACGAGACGTGTACGGCATTGCAGGGCGAGCGCCGCCAAGGCTGCTTCATTGGGCTTCGATGCATAAATCAGATAGCTACCGTCACCGAAACGACCAATCGGACAATCGATCACTTCGCTAGAAAGCAGGCCTATAACATCCTGCTGCAATTGTTCAAAAGCGGCAATACCGAAACGTTCACGCAAACTGGACAGACCTTCCATTTCGAGTAGAAAGATTCCGCCGTTCTTGCTACCGGCCTGCTGCAAATGATGATTAATAAGCGCCAATAAATCTTGGCGATCATAAAGTCCTGTTTGGATATCTTTACCGGTGCGCTTTTGCTGACGATTTTCCATCGCACGATGTCGCCGCACTCGGTTCTGTACCGCCGATATCAGATGTCGCGGCCTTATCGGCTTACTGAGAAAATCATCGCCGCCGGCATCAATTGCATCAAATTGCCTATCCTCATCACTCTCGCCCGAAAGAAATACAATCGGCGTGTGCATGAACGCTTCCTGCTCTCGAATCAGGCTGGTCAATTCAATGCCGTTGGCCCCTGGCATATTTAAGTCCATTAACAGTAAATCGGGCTGGAATTGTTCAAGCGCCGGCATTACTTCAAGCGCATCGAGCACAACCAAGGTTTCCATACCGGTGTTTCGTAAAATGCCTTCGGCAAACAAAGCCTGCGAACGGTCATCTTCGACAATCAAAATTCGATATGGACTTTCAGAGCCAGGATCCAGCAAGGTATGCAAACGCTTGATGACTTCTTCAACAGTCTTCGCTCCGACGATCAAGGCATCAACACCGGCTCGACGGGCCGACAAGCGCTGCGTGATGTCGTCGGCATCGGCAAGCGCAACAAGTTTCAATTTTCGACTTTGCTTTTGCCGGAGCGTTTGTATGTTTTGGCCGAGCATTTCCAGTTGTGGGCCGAACTCGGCATCTACAATTGCCAAATCCGCCGGCAAGGCGCTCAATAATTCTTTTAACTCGTCGATATCTTCGACCAACTCGAGATCAAGACCCTGTGCTTCAAAACGCTGATCTAGTGCAACAGACAATTCACTATAAGCCGTCAAGTGATAGATACGAAAATGTGTCTTTACCGGCAACTGCAGATTTTCGACCTCGTTCACTGCATGCTGAATCGGCGGAGCGACAGGGGTTCTTATAACGGGTGGCAAAATACTCACATTTGATTTTGTTACTGGTCTTGCAATCTGCGCAGGCAGCGGCGATGAACTCGGCACGGTGGTTGATACCGCTTCGAATGATGCTGATGACATCGGCTCAGGCGCTTCGACGAAATCATTTTCGGTCATGTCATCGACTTGCATCACCTGACCATGATGTTTTGCATTATCGGACCAGGGGTCATTTGCTGCTTCGGCGATCACATTCGTGCTGCTATGAGTTCTAAAGGATTCGGTGCGCACCTGCACGGCAATGATCGGAGGAGCATCACCACCCCAACGGCGCCAATAGGCCATCGGTGGAATTTCGGCGCGATCGGTGTTGTCGCCAATTCGCTCTCGGCTTGCAAACATATCCTGAATATCATCAGGCATGGTAGGCAATGCCGCTTGCAGGGAGTCCATCAAATTACGTAGTCGTTCGCCAACGGTAGGGTCCGGCAGTTCCTGTTGTTCAATTGTGATATCGAGCAAGCCCGCCATAGTCTGCAATGATTCCGCAGGCTCTAGTAATTCCTGTTGGGTACATACAGCAGCCAACACGTGTGCATCATCCTGCAACAATGCCAATCCGTTGATGTCCCAGCCGTCCTGCAAAAAGCGCTGCAGGCGTCGTCCCATTACTTCCACGCGTTTTGGAATAATGCGCAGCAGTGCTGTGTTCGGTTCGGCGAGTACTGGTATTTCCTGCTGATTCATTGCCGCCCCCTATGAACGGGGATTATGCCCCGCTTTTGCGTGCGGTGTCACAATGCAAGCCAGTGCACCACTGTAAAAAGCAGGTTACGAGTGTTACAACTTATAACAGTCAGTGGGAAGGTGCCGGGCTCCCAACGCTACGTATTTTTCTGAGGATGAAACGGACTATCCAGGCAACAATCACCGCCATCAGTAACAAGCTACCCAAAACCAGAACCAAAGCGAGCACAGGATGGGCAAATACAAGACCAAGACCGCTTGCTACCACCACGTCTTCAGTTAATGAAGCGCCGATATTCGATACCGGTTCTGGAGATGCATTGATCGCAACGCGAGTGGAAGATTTTACGCCATGAGTAAGCAGGGCTAGGGTACCCCCGGCGACTAGGGCGCCTGCACCCAGCTGACCATCACCTGATAAAGTCGCCGCTGCCAAAAACGCACCGACCGGCACTCGAAGCAGGGTTTGTAACAAATCCCAGCCGGAATCAACGCCGGGAATCTTGTCGGCGAAAAATTCGACGACGGTCAAAGCGCCCGCCGTACCAAGCACCCAGGGCGACATGGTGACTTGCAAGGCGGCCGGCAATTCTACCCAACCTGTTAGGCCAGCAAGGCCAACCCCCCGAGCACGGTCAGATAAGCCCGAACACCGGACAGACAAGCGAGTGCCAAACCAAGCGCATATAGATGGGCTTCCGACATACTCACAACCCCAATGAAAAGCTGATAACGCCGATTATAGCCACAAGAAAACTGCATGCATGCTTAGCACTTGGTCTCGTTCTGGACTTTTTCTTTATAGAAATGGCAGCGGACGGTATCCTATCGTCATGAGCACACCCAACCCCAGCCCACAGCGCTTCATGATCGTACCGAAAAAAACGGCTTGGCGCGGTTGGTTACTGGTCATTGTTGCCGCTTGGCTACTTAGCTTAATCGGAGCCTGGTACTTCGCTAATTCATATGCTGCACCCAGTCTTGCCAGTGATGATCACAGTGCGGGCCAGCAAAACGAGCAGCTTAAGGAAAGTGAAGAACAGTTAAAACAGGCAAAGCAGCTGCTATCAACGCTGCGGCGTTCCGAGCAAATTAGCCGCAATGCAAATACCGAATTGCAGTCCACCCTTTCCGATCGCGATGAGGAAATCGAGGGTCTGCGAGCCGATGTTGCATTTTACGAGCGCCTAGTCGGCGCGACTGCCCAGCGACGCGGCTTGAATGTGCACGAAATCCAGTTCGAACCCGAAGTCGGCGGCACATGGCATTTTACGGCCACGGTCACGCAAAACCTGAATCGCGGTGCGATCAGCCAGGGCAATATGAAATTCTCGGTCGAGGGAATCAATCTCGGACGACTGAAGACCGTGCCCTGGGAAAATCTGGTGCAAAAGTCTGATATCGGCGGCAAAGCCTATTCATTCCGCTATTTTCAGGAACTTGAGGGCAGTGTATTACTGCCTTCGGGATTTACCCCGCAGCGGGTAAAAGTCAGCTTGCGCGGCAATAACGGCCAGGCCGATCAAGTGTTTCCATGGAACTCAAAAAAAGCTCTGGAGAATAAATAAATGTTAGGCATGGATAAAAAAAGTTCGCGCAACGGCACCAACACAGTCGAAACTTTAATCGGTCCGCGCGTAGTTATCCGCGGGGATGTGCAATTTTCCGGCGGCTTGTACGTAGAAGGCAAAATCATCGGCAAAATTTCGGCCGAAGAAGGTAACGCGGCAGTGCTCACAATTTCCGAACTTGGCATGATCGAGGGTGAGGTTCATGTGCCCGTGGTCGTGATTGCCGGTAACTTGCACGGTGACATTCACGCCAGTGAGCGCGTCGAGTTGTCCCCGACCGCCAAGGTTCAGGGAAATGTCCATTACAAGGTCGTAGAAATGACGGCGGGTGCAACCCTGACCGGACGTCTGATTCACGCCGATGCCTCGATGTCGGAACAATCCGACAAGTCGTAACACCGTTCACGCTTGTTTTTCCTGATAAAGCGCATACTTAGTTCCTATGGATATTAAAACCTATCAAACGATGGATGCGCCCTTGCTATTCAGCGAGGCCGCAGCGAAAAAAGTCGCCAGCTTGATCACCGAGGAAGGTAATCCCGAATTGAAACTGCGGGTCTATATCAGCGGTGGCGGCTGTTCCGGATTTCAGTACGGTTTTGAATTCGACGAAAGCCAGAGCGAAGATGACTTAGCACTGCAACGTGATGGCGTAACACTTTTGGTGGACCCGCTGAGCCTGCAGTATTTGATGGGTGCCGAAGTCGACTACCGTGAAAGCTTGCAGGGCTCGCAATTCGTCATTCGCAATCCGAATGCAAAAACAACCTGCGGCTGCGGAAGCAGTTTCTCCGTCTAAGCCATGGCTCAATCGACCAGGCAATTTGCTTTCCAACATCCCGGACTGGATCGAAACGAACATATTCGGGAAAACAACCAAGCTCTGGACCAGCTTTGGCCATTGGCAAAAATTATCATTATTGATTTGCAGGGCAATGCCCGCTTTCAAAAGGATGTCGCTGATCCTGTTTTTTTATCCGGTGCGGATTTTTTTCCGTCACGTCCTGCAAACGCCAGCTTTTTAGGTCAATCCGGTGACCAGAGCTGGTTCGCCGTTCGCGCGGAATTTATCACCGAGCTACCTTCGCACGCCGTTGATTTACGAACGGCCGCAAGCACCTGGCCGCATTTGCAGGCTTCCATTTTTGCCCAGGCGCGCGCATTGCTTTACTGGCAGGAGCGGAATCATTTTTGTGGAGCATGCGGCAAGGCCCTGAGTCTTGTTCGCGGCGGTTTCATGGCGAAATGTGATGCCTGCGGCAGCGAACATTATCCGCGCACCGATTCCGCAGTGATTATGGCGGTAACCGACGGCCAGCGAATCTTGCTGGGCCGCCAGGCAAGCTGGCCGGAAAATCGCTGGTCGGTGCTCGCCGGTTTTCTGGAGCCTGGCGAATCGCTGGAACAAACGGTAATACGGGAAGTGTTCGAAGAAGCCGGCGTTCATGTTGATCGTGCCGAATATGCGGCATCACAACCCTGGCCATTTCCCGCTTCATTAATGCTCGGCTTTCATGCTTATGCCGCACCACAGGAAGCAAAGGCCGGCGATGAACTGGAACAGGCGCAATGGTTCAGTGCCGAAGAACTACGTGCCGGCGTCGCCAACGGCACACTGGGTATTTCACCGAAACTATCCATTTCGCGCTGGTTAATCGAAGATTGGTGTTCGCGGATGGGTGTTAGTATTTGACGCTACAATGGATTATCAAACAGTGGTAGCTGGCAAAAAATGGCCTTAACCTTAATTGCTGTAGTGCTTGCCCTGATCATGGGACACATCGTGCCCGGACTAATGGCCTTGCGTCGCTATGGCTGGTTCGTATCCTGGTTAAACTTGCTCGGAAAACTCTTTCGCGGCGAAACCATCTGGCAGGGTCGGTTCGGCGCAGTCATCGCCATTGGATTGCCCGTCATTTTCGTTGGAGTTATCCAGTATTTTTTGGCCGGAATTTGGTACGGCCTGCCCGGTTTCATTTTTGCCCTGATTATTCTGATCTATACCTGGGGTCCGCGTGATCTTGATCTGGATGTCGACAAGGTTGTTGATGCCACCGATATTGAAGCGCGCCGACACGCTGCAACTGCATTGTTTCCCGAAGGCGGCGAGCCGGAATTGGAAGGTCCGAGTCTGGTCGAAGCAGTTTTTCGTTGCGCCTTATGGCGCTGGTTCGGCGTGTTGTTCTGGTTTTTATTGCTCGGCGCTGCCGGCGCATTACTGTATCGCCTGACTAGCTTAAGCGCACAAGGCGAAGCACGCAGAACGATTCCCGAAATGCAAAGCCAGGCAGCGATGCTGCTTACTAACTTGCTGAATTGGCCCGTTGCACATTTGATGACATTCGGTATGGCGCTGGCTGCCAATTTCGACACCGTCTTGTCAGCCTGGCGCGAATGGTACAAGCAAGGCAGCGCTCGTCTGGATATCGGCTTCCTCGGCGCGGCTGCACGTGCGAGTGTTGATAGCGAACTAGCTGAAGAAGATGCCTATGCAGTGGATGGCCCAGCTCAAGCTCCGGCCTTGCTGGAACTACGCGATGCGATGAGCCTCGTCTGGCGGATTTTATTATTATGGCTGGCGGTATTATCGCTGTTCGTATTGGCAGGCTTCGTCAATTAGTTCGATTGCAGTTCAATTAGCCAGGCTGGCCATACCTGCCACAAATTGCATAATCAAATTCAATACGAACACCAACAAAGCAATGCCAATGCTTATCCATGACCACAGCTTCGCATTGTCCGAAGCGGATTGTGCACCGGCATAATCGCCACTCGCCAATTTTGAATTAACTTGCGTTGAGAAAATTAGCGGCACCACGCCAAATGGAATACAGCAACAGCACAGCGTCAATACAGCAGCCGTAATCGATAAAGGCAAGTGGTTCGGCACATCGTATGCCGGTAATTGCGGGCGGCCGTAAGACGAACTATCCGAAGCGGCATAAGGGTTGTCGGATTCAAAGCTGGATGGAAGTGGTGGTGGTGGCATGAAATCCGGCAGTGGGGGCGGGGCAACTTGCTCATCAACTAAAGCTAGCGGCGGTGTAATTTCGACAGCTTTGCCAAATTGATGCCCGCAAAATTCGCATTCACTTGCTTGATCGGAACACTCTGCATTGCAGTTCGGACATCTCATATTTTGTTCCCGCCGATATTTTTTCTAGTCGAACAATAAAATCCCGCTCAACTGATCGGTGCCAGTAAATAAAAAGGATACCAGGGCAAGTTACGCACTACGGCAAACAGCGGGACTGCAAAAACCCAGGGCCACGGATTCGCAAATGGCTTCAGGAGTTTTTCCGCTACATGCGGCAAGGGCCGGTACATGCGCCAGACCAGTAAAAACAAAATCGGTGCCGACAATACGAAGAAAGCATTCATGCGTATAGCGCGCAGAAAATCAAAATGTACTAGCGCATGCAGTGCGCGCGTCATGCCGCAGCCCGGGCAATAAAGCCCTGTCATCTGATGGAATACACAGGGCAGAAAAGGATTGCCTGCGACATTCGGGTCATAGGTGCGCAGCAGGTAAATGCCCAGCAGCGCTATGGCCGCCAAAGGCATTCCCCACCACCACACCTGGACCCGCATTTATCGGCCAGCTTCCATTTGCTTGCGCAAGTCTTCCAGATAATCCTTGTCCAGATAACCGGTCGCTTGAAGGATGAAAGAAAGCAATACCAGAATTCCGAAAAGAATCGCAATTACGGTTGTGACCCATGTCCACAATTTCGCGCTTTTTGATGCCTGTTCGGCACTGCTGATTTCACCGGTTTCCAGGAATTTGTTGACGCGCAATGCATAGACGATCGCGGCAATGCCGGATGGCAGACCGAGTGGAATGCAGCAGCACGAAAACATGGTTGCGAGCGTTGCAAAAACCGTCGAAACCACAGCCCAAACCAGATAGTTTGGCACCTTCACGTTTTGACGCGAAGTTGGCGGCGGTGGCGGTGAATCGGGACTCGAACGCACAGGAGGTGGCGATTCCGAAGCCATTTGTACTGGCGGCGGCACCATGTTGACTGGCGCTGTCGTTGGTGTGGCTTGTTCCAGGCCATCGACAAACGGATGACCGCAGAAATCGCACTCAAGCGATTGATCAGAGCATTCTGCACTGCAATTTGGACATTTCACTAAGTTTCCCCTTGGCGGTTTTTCTTTAAAACTGGGGGATATTATGCCCGATTGCCGCGCAGTGTCTTAACTTTTGCCTCCAGCAATTCGGCACTGACCCCTTCTGCGGGAATCGCAGGCCCTGCTTCGACTTCAATACGCGCCCGAAACCGATGCGGCACACGTAGCTGCCCGAGTCGCGAGTTGCGCTTACTGAACATGCTTGCCCACATGCCTTTCAGGGCGATAGGCACGACGGGCACGGGACGACGGGCAAGAATTTTTTCAACCCCCGACTTGAATTGATCAATTTCACCATCGGTGGTCAATTTGCCTTCCGGAAAAATACCGACGATTTCGCCCTCGGCCAAGGCTCTATCGACTTCATCAAATGCTTTTTGCATGGTTTCCAGATCTTCTTTGGCACCGGCAATGGGAATGGCTCGCGCTGTCTTGAAAAACCAGCTCGCAACCGGAATCTGGAAGATTTTGTAATACATCACGAAACGGGCCGGCCTAGGGATCGCGCCACCAAGAATCAAGGCATCCATATAGCTCACATGATTACAAACAATCAGCGCCGGGCCTTCATCAGGTACATGCTCTTCGATGCCTTTTACATCGACGTTGTACATCATCTTGGTCAGCACCCAGGCCACGAAACGCATCAGGAATTCCGGCACCAGGCTGAAAATGTAAATCGCCGCGAAGGCATTGAGAATCGCAACGGCCAGCAGCAGTTGCGGAATTGTCCAATGCAATTGATTCAATGCCACGTATGACAAACCCGCCGCAACCACCATGAATAAGGCATTCAAAATATTATTGGCGGCGATCACGCGTGAAACTTTATCTTTCTCGGTACGGCTTTGCACCAGGGCGAATAAGGGCACGATATACAGGCCGCTAAAAATCGCCATCATAAATAAATCAAACATCACCCTCTTTACACCTGGCTGGGCAATGACTTGCATTAACGCCAGCTTGTGCTCGCCGATAATTTGCGGATGGGCAAAAAATAAATCTGCGCCAAATACCGTCATGCCGATTGCACCCAATGGCACCAGTCCTATTTCGACTGTCCGATGCGATAATTTTTCACACAGCAAGGAGCCCACGGCGATACCAATGGAAAACAGGCTGAGCAACAAGGTGAATGTGCCGTCGCTACTGCCGAGCACGTATTTCGAATACTGTGGCAATTGGGTAAAAAACACCGAGCCGTAGAACCAGAACCAGGAAATGCCAAGGCAGGATAAAAACACGCTCCGGTTTTTGGTAACGAATTTCAGCGTATTCAATGTTTCGGAAACAGGATTCCAATTGATCGTGTTCGTGGTACCGGGAGCAACGGGCATCTTGCGGGAGGTCAGCAATCCGATAACGGCAATTGAAATTGTGGCGCCTGCTACATAGTACGCACCGGTAACCGGAATATTGATCAGATTGGTACCAAGAATCGTACCCAGAAGAATCGCGACGAACGTTCCCATTTCAACCAGACCGTTGCCACCGGTCAACTCTTCCGGCTTCAATACTTGCGGCAATAAACTGTATTTCAACGGGCCAAACAAGGTGCTATGCAAACCCATGCCGAAAACGCAGACCATCAGTAGCGGAACATTTTTGTAAATGAAGCCGGCCGAGGCAATCAACATGATGGCGATTTCCATCCATTTGACCGCTTGTGCCAATCTGGCCTTGTCGAAGCGTTCGCTTAATTGGCCGGATGTGGCTGAAAACAAAAAAAATGGCAGGATAAATAATCCCGCCGATAATTGGATAAACGTTGATTCCTGCTCTTCAGTCAAGGAGACAAGAACAAATGTCACCATCGCGACCAAGGCATTCTTGAACACGTTGTCGTTGAAGGCGCCAAGCGCCTGCGTCCAGAAAAACGGCGAAAAACGGCGCTGTTTCAGTAATTCAAATTGACTAGCCATGGACAACCTCGGATGTTTGTCCAAGGTTAGGGGTTGTATTGCCGCACGGCAAGCTCTTGCGACCGAGTAGCCGATTTTTCTACTATAGGGTGCGCCTGTGGCGCGCCTGTATTTTTATTTATTTTTCTCGCGCGCGATTGCACGCCAGCCAATATCCTTGCGATGGAACTCGCCTTCCCAGGAAATCTCGCTGGCTGCTTCATAGGCCAATCGCTGTGCATCGGCCACGGTATCGCCAAGGGCGCAGGCACAGAGTACCCGGCCACCACTCGTCAGCACTTGATGCTCATGCAGCGTGGTACCTGCGTGGAATATCTTGCTTCCCAGGGGTGCAGGCGAATTCAAGCCCTCGATTACATCGCCGATTTGTGGTGCTTCCGGATAATTTTTTGCTGCCATCACAACGCCAAGAGCCGGACGCGGATTCCAGCGCGCGTCGGTCTCGTGCAATTCACCATCCAGCGCCGATTCAATCAACTGAAGCAGATCCGATTGCAGGCGCATCATGATCGGCTGCGTTTCCGGATCGCCAAAACGCACATTAAATTCGATGACTTTCGGTGCGCCACTCGCATCGATCATCAAGCCTGCATAGAGAAACCCGGTAAAAGGCGTGCCGTCGGCAATCATGCCTTGCACTGTTGGTTTAATAACTTCACGCATCACGCGTGCATGTACTTCCGGCGTTACCACCGGCGCAGGCGAGTACGCACCCATGCCACCCGTGTTGGGGCCGGTATCGCCATCGTGCACACGCTTGTGATCCTGACTGGTCGCCATCGGCAATGCAGTTTTGCCATCGACCATGCAAATAAAACTGGCTTCTTCGCCTTGCAAAAATTCTTCGATCACTACGCGCGATCCGGCTGCGCCGAGTTTATTGCCACTGAGCATATCGGTGATTGCAGCTTCCGCTTCAGAGAAATCCATTGCGACGACAACACCCTTGCCGGCAGCTAGACCATCGGCCTTGATTACGATCGGCACACCAACATCATGCAAATGATCCAGGGCCAGATCAGCATCGTCGAAAACCGCGTAATTGGCGGTTGGAATTTTATGACGTGCAAGAAAATCTTTTGCGAAGGCCTTACTGCCTTCAAGCTGAGCTGCGGTTTGCGTTGGTCCGAATACGTGCAGATTTTCTGCGCGGAACCGGTTCACGATCCCGGCAACCAATGGTGCTTCGGGGCCGACCACGGTAAGCATGATGGATTCTTTTTTGGCCAACTCGATTAATTTATCGATTTCATGAGCAGCAATATCGACGTTACGACATTTTGCCTCGCGTGCAGTGCCCGCATTTCCAGGCGCCACCAGAACCTCGATAACGCGTTTTGATTGCGCCAGTTTCCAAGCTAGTGCATGTTCTCGGCCACCGGCACCGATTACCAGTACACGTACCTTCGGTTTTACCGCCTGCACAAAAACTTCTTCTTGTGGCTCGTGCGAATTCATTCGCCAGAATGATATCCATAGAAAAACAGAATAAAAAATGCAGCTGCCGAAGGCTGCCAGGAAAGCGAAGCTTTCCGGCATTTTCCTGAATGTGAAAGGACTCGCGTTATAAGCATGGATAATGATGATGAAGGCAGCGAAAACGCCTACGAAAAGCACCAGCTCGGCACCCCAGAACATTCGCCATTGCTCACTGGAGCTGAATCCGCGGCCATAATCGGCAAGGAATCTGCGGCGAGCAAATTCAGCACTGCCGTATATGATGGCGATACCGACAAAAAACTGGATAACTTTCCATTTAGGCAAAATCCACTGTATGACGCCGCCTATAAAGCCAATTACGATAAGAGCTGCAAAAAACCATGCAACGTACTTGATGACTGAAACAGAATTGTCCCGCTGATGACGCATTTTCGTGGAATTCACGTGAAGCCCCTGATTAAATTACTATTTGGTTCTATTTTTAAAATCATTCTTAACGCACAACTGCATACTCGCGGGCGTCTTCGCGCCATTTTGGTGTTGCGAGTATTTTAGGTAGTAACTCATCAACAGAATTCACCAGTGACCACATGGTGTGATGCTCGGGATTCATGAATTTCTCGTCGATCACCTGCTGCATAAAAGTCTGCAACGGCACGTAAAAGTTTTTCGTATTCAGCAGCACGATCGGATTGAAATAAATGCCGAGCCGCTTCAGTGTGATCGCTTCGAACAATTCTTCCAGCGTGCCGCAACCGCCGGGCAATGCGATGACCGCATCAGAGCCGGTCAATAATTTATGTTTGCGTTCGCGCATATCTTCAACCAAATCAAGATGCGTTAAGCCTGGGTGCTCCCATTCCAGATCCGCCATGAACTTGGGCAGGATGCCAATGACTTTACCGCCGTGCTTCAAGGCGCCATCGGCAAGTGCGCCCATCAAGCCTTGCGAGCCACCGCCATAGACGATGCTGTGGCCGGCTTTTGCGAGGGTTTCACCCAGCTGGAAGGCGGCATCGTGGAATTCACGCGCTACCTGATTGGATGAAGCGGCGTAAACGCAGATACGGAGAGATTGGCTCATTGGGTTTCTACTTGGCAATGTCGCAGGTTTTGGGCGCGGCAAGCAGCGCCCCTACAATTATTCAACGGTTACCGATTTCGCGAGATTTCTTGGCTTGTCGACATCGGTGCCACGCGCAAGCGCCGTGTGATACGCGAGCAATTGCACAGGAATCGCGTGTACGACGGGGCTCAGAATTCCGACATGTCTTGGCGTGCGAATGACATGGACGCCTTCGGATTCACTGAAATGACTATCGGCATCGGCGAACACATACATTTCGCCGCCACGTGCGCGTACTTCTTGAATATTCGATTTCACTTTTTCCAGCAGCGCATCGTTCGGGGCGATCACTACAACAGGCATTTCTTTATCTACCAAGGCGAGCGGCCCATGTTTCAATTCACCGGCAGGATAAGCTTCGGCATGGATGTAGGAAATTTCTTTCAGCTTTAAAGCACCTTCGAGTGCAATCGGGTAATGCAGGCCGCGCCCTAAAAACAAGGCATGTTGTTTCGGTGAAAATTTCTCTGCCCACAAAGTGATTTGCGGTTCAAGATTCAATGCGTGCTGCACACTACCCGGAAGATGACGCAGCTCGTCGATCAGTTTTTGTTCGGCTTCGTGATCAAGACGACCATTCAATTTTGCCAGTGTGCCGACCAATGCAAACAAGGCAATCAATTGCGTAGTGAATGCTTTGGTAGATGCCACGCCGATCTCGGCACCGGCGCGGGTGTAGAACACCATCGCGCTGGAACGTGGAATCGCACTTTCCTGCACATTGCAGATCGATAAGGTTTTCGCTTGGCCTAAACTTTTCGCGTATTTCAGGGCTTCCATCGTGTCGAGTGTTTCACCCGATTGCGAAATCGTGACGATCAATTGTTTTGGATTCGCCACGGCAGCGCGATAACGGTATTCACTGGCGACTTCCACGCTGCATGGAATATTGGCCATCGCTTCCATCCAGTAACGCGCGGTCAGGCCGGCGTAATAACTGGTGCCACAGGCGAGAATTTGTACCGAGGTAACATCGGCTAATAATTCGGCGGCGTTCTCACCAAACAATCTAGGCGAAAAGCCTTCGGCCATAATTGGCTCGATCGTATCGGCCAGCGCGCGCGGTTGCTCGTGGATTTCCTTCTGCATGAAATGGCTGTAAGGCCCGAGTTCCATGGATGCCAGCGAAACATCCGACATATGGATATTGCGTTCGATCACCTTGCCATCGATATCAAAAACTGTCACGCCATCCAGACGCACTTCGGCGACATCGCCTTCTTCGAGAAAAATAATCTTGCGGGTTGCCGAAATAACTGCAGATGCATCCGATGCGACAAAGTTTTCACCATCGCCCAAACCAACCAATAACGGGCAACCCATGCGGGCCGCGATAAAACGTTCCGGGTCATGCTTGCTGACAACGGCAATAGCGTAGGCACCTTCGAGATCTTTTACTGCACGTTGGGTGGCTCGCAGTAAATCTTTTTCTTCTTTCAGATAGTGATGAATCAAATGACCAATCACTTCAGTGTCGGTTTGTGATTCGAATACATAACCGAGTGCACGCAAACGATCACGTTGCTGCTCATGGTTTTCGATGATTCCGTTATGCACCAAAGCCAATTCGCCGGAACTGATATGCGGATGCGCGTTGCCTTCGGTAACGCCACCGTGTGTTGCCCAGCGCGTATGCCCGATGCCGACATGGCCATGCAGATTTTCTTCCTTCGCGGCATTTTCCATTTCGGCAACCCGGCCGGTACGGCGCACACGTCGCAACTCGTCGGAAAGCACGGCAATACCGGCAGAATCGTAACCGCGATATTCCAATCGCTTCAGACCATCGACCAAAAAAGGAACTACATCGCGTTTAGCTACTGCACCGACAATTCCGCACATAAATTGGCCTCTGGGTTGAACCTCTATTTTAGCGTGTATGCGAAACCCCCGTAGGGGCGATTCATGAATCGCCCCTACGGGCGGACGCCGCGGACAGTCCGGACACCGCTTTGGAAATAATTTAGTTTAATAAATTCATGCACTTAGCGGTGGCACGGAGCTTGCTGTAGTGAAATGTCTTCCCCCAAAAGCCAACACCATGATTCGTGACACTTCAGCCCAGGACCAAGTGATGTCGAGCCCAGCGGGTTCAACGCATAAACGCGTGCTGCTGATCGCAGTCAGCCTTGTCGCGGTATTGGCTTTGCTTTGGTGGCTTTCGGCCTTCTTCTCGAGCGAGCGCTCGGTCAATGCCGATCGAATTAGCATTGCAGAAGTTACCCGCGGCACCTTGGTGCGCGACGCTGCCGTCAATGGTCGTGTGGTTGCTGCTGTCAGCCCCACGTTATACGCACCGGCAATGAGTACAGTCACACTGAAAATTCGTGCCGGCGACAGTGTCAAAAAAGGCGATGTGTTGGCGATTCTGGATTCACCCGAATTAAGCAATCAGCTGGCACGCGAACAATCTAGCCTGGATCAGCTCGAAGCCGAGGTGGCACGCCAACGCATTCTGGCGCAGAAACAAAATCTGATTGCCCGCCGTGATTCCGATGAGGCCGACGTCAATATGCTCGGTGCCGAGCGCATTCTGCAACGCACCGAAAAAGGCTACAAAGCCGGTGCGATTGCCGAAGTCGATTTCCTGAAAGCCAAAGATGCCTTGAGAACCGCGGAAATCCGCAGCAAGCAAGCATCGCAGGCATCGCATCTGGATATCCAGGATGCCGGCCTGGAATTACAGACTAAACAAAGCCAGCTTTTGCGCCAACGCCTGCAAGTGGCCGATATTCAACGTCGCGTCAATGAACTCAATGTTCGCGCGCCAGTGGACGGCGTTATCGGCACGCTATCGGTAACCGATCGCGCCGTAATCGCAGCAAATACGGCCTTGATGACGGTGGTGGATTTATCGCAACTGGAAGTCGAGCTGGAAGTGCCGGAAACCTATGCCGATGATATTGGACTTGGCATGAGCACCGAAATAACGATGGGCACGACGGTCGCGAAAGGAAAACTCTCCGCAATCTCGCCCGAAGTGGTTCGTAACCAAGTATTGGTGCGCGTGCGTTTCGATGGCGAACAACCAAAAGGCTTGCGTCAGAACCAACGTCTGAATGCCCGCATCCTGATTGAAGAAAAACCCAATGTCGTCTTGGTTGCACGCGGTCCTTTCGTGGAACAGGGCGGCGGCCGATTTGTCTATGTCGCAAAAGATGGCGTCGCGGTCAAAACACCGATCGAAATGGGCGCGGTCAGTATCACCGCGGTTGAAATTCTGTCCGGCCTGAAAGTCGGCGACAAGATTGTCGTCTCTGGTGGCGACAATTTCCAAAACGCCGAACGTATAGAAATTAATTGATCTCAAATAAACGAGGAAACGTCATGATCAAGATGCAGCAACTGAGCAAAGTCTATCGCACCCATTTAATTGAAACGCACGCGCTGCGTGGTTTCGATATTTCAGTGAAGGAAGGCGAATTCGTCGCCGTTACCGGGCCATCGGGCTCAGGTAAAACGACGTTTCTTAATATTGCCGGCTTATTGGAAGAATTTACCGGTGGCGAATTCTGGCTCGATGGCGTCTCGGTTAAAGGCCTCGACGACAATGCTCGCTCAAAACTTCGCAATGAAAAACTCGGCTTCATTTTTCAGGGCTTCAATCTGATTCCGGATTTGAATTTGTTCGATAACGTGGATGTGCCCTTGCGTTATCGCGGCTTCAATAGTGCCGAACGCAAACGTCGCATTGAAGAGGCCCTCGGTCGCGTTGGCTTGTCCTCGCGTATGAAACATTACCCGGCAGAATTATCTGGCGGCCAGCAACAACGCGTCGCCATTGCCCGCGCCTTGGCTGGCACGCCAAAAGTACTCTTAGCAGATGAGCCTACCGGAAATTTAGACTCGCAAATGGCACGCGGCGTGATGGAACTACTCGAAGATATCAATTCGCAAGGCACCACTATTCTGATGGTGACGCATGATCCGGAATTGGCGGCGCGCGCACAACGCAATGTGCACATCATGGACGGTACTGTCACCGATCTGACGCATGAAACCCAGAATGCTTTGAAACTCGCCGCCGAAACCGCCTGAGGAATTCACCATGTGGAATTATTATTTTGTACTCGGCTGGCGCAGTTTGAAACGCAATCCGATTCTAACGGCTTTGATGATTCTGATTCTGGCGATCGGCATTGGTGCCAGCATGACCAGTTTGACGATGTTACTGGTGTTGTCAGGCGACCCGATGCCGCAGAAAAGCGATCGTCTATTCGTGCCGAAATTCCATGTCGCCGATATGCGTGGCTACAAGGCTGGCGACGACCCGGATTTCCAG
Organism: Arenimonas sp.; assembly: GCA_039930825.1. Taxonomy (GTDB): domain Bacteria; phylum Pseudomonadota; class Gammaproteobacteria; order Xanthomonadales; family Xanthomonadaceae; genus Arenimonas. The sequence goes on along the minus strand of JBDTTC010000396.1, from coordinate 18,847 downwards.
CTGACCTACATCGATGCAAAAAACCTGTTGCGCGATAAACGCGGTAAATATCAAACCGTGCTTTACGGTGTGTCACCCACTATTGATAGCGGCCGCAAGGATTTACCAGCCTTTAACGAACAAGGCATGGCGACTACGTCCGATATTTTTACGATGTTCCAGATGCCGTTCCGCTTCGGTGCCGGCTGGAGCGCCGATGCCGACGAGAAGTCGCAAAATGTGGTGGTTATCGGCCCCGAGTTGTCGGAAAAACTATTCAAGAAAGAAAATCCCGTTGGCAAAAGCATTCGCATCGTTGATCGCGATTACACGATTAGCGGCGTGCTGGAGGTCTGGAAACCCACACCGAAGTTTTATCGTTTGTACGGTAGCGATGCCACTTCAAGACCCGAACAAATCTGGATACCGTTCAATAACGCTGTGAGTCGTGAATTTCGCAATAGTGGCTGGAATAATTGCTCCGGCGATGGCCCGGGTATCGGTTATGAAGGCTGGTTGAAATCCGAATGTACCTGGATTCAATATTGGGCAGAATTAGATAAACCGAGCGACGCCGCTAGTTATAAAGACTACCTTGAAGCTTATGTGGCAGAGCAGAAAAAACTCGGTCGCATGCCGCGCCCGGAACCTCTGCAACTGATGAATCTGCATCAATGGCTGGAAGATGCCGGTGTTGTCGGCGGTGATACTAAATTATCAACCTGGATGGCCTTCGGTTTTTTAATGGTGTGCCTGGTCAATCTGGTTGCCTTGATGTTGGCAAAATTTACTGCACGCTCAGGCGATATCGGCGTGCGTCGGGCGCTGGGTGCATCGCGCAAGGAAATCTTCCATCAATACCTGATTGAAGCGGCCGTCATAGGCGTGGTCGGTGCTCTTCTCGGGCTGGCATTGAGCTGGTATGGCGTACATATCGTGAGTAGCCGATTGGCGGTGGCCAGTGATTTCTACAGCATGGATTTCAAGATGCTGATGATCACACTGGCAAGCTCGATTTTTGCCGCATTGCTGGCAGGCCTATTACCGACTTGGCGTGCTTGCCAAGTCCGTCCCGCTATCCAGCTGAAAAGCCAATAACACAATAATCAGAGGAGCACGACCATGGAAATCAGGCCTATTTTTTCAGCCATGATGCGCAGCAAGACCGGCGTAATTCTGATCGCTTTGCAAATCGCGCTGACCTTGGCGATTCTGGCGAATGCTTTGTATGTGGTGCAGGACCGTACCAATGAAGCCAACCGTGTCAGCGGTGTCGATGATGCGAACGTTTTCATGATTGCCGTTCAGGACAAGGACAACAACGGCGCTATCGCCAGACAGAAACGCGATGAGGACAGCTTGCGCGCCATTCCCGGCGTTGCCAGCGTTGCGTTGACGAGCCAAATGCCATTATCGCAATCGGGTTCGAGTACTGGCGTGCAAGTGGACCCAAAGGCCCAGGACTCGGAGATAAATGCTTCGGTTTACTTTGGCAGCGAAACCTTGGTGAAAACCCTTGGCTTAAAAATTGTCGAAGGCAGGGACTTCAACGCCAGCGAGATGATGGAAATTGACGAGAGCAAAGCCGACAAACCTTTTGCAAAAGTGGCATTAATCAGCAAAGACCTAGCGAAAAAACTTTATCCCAACGAAGATTCTGCCCTCGGTAAAATTTTCTACCAAAGTGTTGGCGATCCTCCCATTGAAATTATCGGCGTAGTGGAAACCCTCGTCTCGCCTTGGGGACGGGCAAGCTGGAATAGTAATTCAAGCGGTGGCGATTCCTTTATCCTGCCAGCAAGGTTTATCAAGTCATACAATATCTACGCCGTTCGCACAGAACCTGGCCAGCGTGATCGCATCATGAAAGAAGCTGAAAAGTCACTAGCGGTATTAATGCCTGGACGTCTGGTCCGACAAAACCACAGCATGGACGATCTTCGCGAAGAGCGTTATCGCGGCGAACACACCATGGCGAACGGTTTGCTGATTGTGATCGGCCTGCTTTTATTGATGACGGCCAGCGGCATCATTGGTCTTGCATCATTGTGGGTGAATCAGCGGCGCAAGCAAATCGGTATTCGTCGCGCATTGGGCGCTCGGCGCGCAGATATACTTCGCTACTTCGTCACCGAAAACATAATGATTTGCCTGATGGGAATCGTACTTGGCAGCGGTCTTGCGATCGCATTGAACAGGGCAATGATGAGCGAAATGGAATTGCAACGCTTGCCTTTGATTTATTTAGCTTCCGGAGCAATCGCGTTATTGTGCCTTGGTGTGCTAGCGGTGCTCGGGCCGGCCTGGCGCGCCGCGCAAATCGCTCCTGCTACCGCAACACGCAGCGCATAAGTTAATCTAGCGACATGGCGACCGTACTTATTATTGACGACAACACCTCGGTGATTACCGCACTCGAGGTCTTGTTTTCTCTACACGACATCAACACCTTGCGTGCCACCAGCCCGCAGGAAGGTTTATCGGTTCTGGCCGACAATGCGATTGATCTGGTGTTGCAGGACATGAACTTCACCGCCGACACCACCTCGGGCGAAGAAGGCATCGCGTTATTCAAAAAAATTCGTGAACGCCATCCGGACTTGCCGGTAATCCTGCTGACGGCCTGGACACATCTCGACGCCGCCGTGAACTTGATCAAAAACGGCGCCGCTGATTATCTGGCCAAGCCTTGGGATGACAAGAAATTATTGGCGACTGCCTTGAATCTGATCGAGTTGGGCCAGACCCAACGCGAACTGGATCGTCGCGTTCAGCGCGAGCGCAAACAAAAACACGCATTGGAAAACAATTACGATCTCTGCGGATTTGTCTGGAATGATTCGAGCACCGAACGTCTATTGTCACTTGCCTGCCAGATTGCAAAAGCCGATGTGCCAGTCCTGATTACCGGCCCGAATGGTGCCGGCAAGGAACGTATTGCCGAAATCATCCAGAAAAATTCGTCGGTAAAAAACGGCCCGTTTGTGACTTTGAATTGCGGTGCATTGCCCAGCGAGTTGATTGAAGCTGAATTATTCGGTGCCGATGCCGGCGCTTACACTGGCGCCACTAAAGCACGTGAAGGCAAGTTCGAAGCAGCCGATGGCGGCACTTTGTTTCTCGATGAAATCGGCAACTTGCCGCTGGCCGGGCAAATGAAATTATTGCGGGTATTGGAAACCGGAAAATTCGAACGCCTGGGCTCCAATAAGGAACGCAGTGTGAAAGTCCGCGTGATCAGTGCAACCAATGCCGACATTACATCCATGATTCGCAGCGGACAATTCCGTGAAGATCTTTTGTACCGTTTGAATTTGATTGAATTGAAACTGCCGTCGCTCAGCGAACGCACTGACGACATTCTTCCATTGGCAAAGTATTTTCTGGGCAACGGCAAACGTCTTTCACCCAGTGCCGAACAGGCTTTGTCACAACATCTTTGGCCAGGCAATGTGCGTGAATTGAAGAACGTCATGCAGCGCGTGCAATTACTGGTGGCACACGATGAAATTACTGCGCAGGATTTAGGCTTGCCGGCCAAGGCAAGCGCCAATGCAACAAACGAGATTGAACTGGATCGCGCAACCATCGAACGGGCGATTGAAAAACATGCCGGCGTGATTGCTCAAGCAGCCGCCGAGCTTGGCTTGAGTCGCCAGGCATTGTATCGCCGCATGGAACGCCTCGGTATCGCCCGCAACGCATGAAGTGGAATGTCTTCCGCTACTCACTTTTTCTGCGCCTGAGTGCCTGCGTCATTATATTGCTTGCGCTTTCGATTGCCGCCGCTTTGTTTATTCGCGATCAATTCAAATCCGACTGGTGGGTAGCGCTCGTGGTGGTCGGCGTCATGACGCCGGTATCATTGATTCTTTTACAGCGGCAACTTAAAAATTATTTTTCACTTTTCCGTGCATTAGCCGGCACCGTCAGTAGTTATCGCGACGGCGATTACAGTTTCTCCTTGCGCTGGAAAAGTGACGACGAACTGGGCGAACTGGTAAAAGCCCACAACGATCTTGGCGACACTCTGCGTGATCAACGATTGAATCTTGTGCAGCGTGAATTACTGCTCGATACCATGGTGCAGAACACCCCGGTCGCGATGTTTTTGCGGGTGGAAACCGGACCCATTGTCTATTCCAATCTGGCGGCACGCGGCTTATTGAATGATGGCAAGAAACTCGAAGGCCATTCGCTGGATTCCCTGCTTGGAAATTTGGCAATGCCCTTGCAGGAGGCCTTTCAACGTGGCGGTGATGGTTTGTTTTCCGTGGGCGAAGGCGATAGTGAAGAGGTTTATCATTTGGCGCGCCGTTCGTTTCGTTTGAATGGCCGTAAACACGAATTGACCTTGCTGCGACAACTTACGACCGAACTGCGACGCCAGGAAGTGCAGACCTGGAAAAAAGTCATTCGTATTTTAAGTCATGAACTCAATAATTCGCTGGCACCGATTGCATCGCTGGCACATTCCGGTGCAGAGCTGGTACGTCGCGAGCAATATCAACGGCTGGAAGAAATTTTCAAAACCGTGGAAGAACGCGCGCGACACCTGGAAGGCTTTATTCGCGATTACGCGCATTTCGCAAAATTACCGGCACCGCGACTGGAAAGCGTTTCCTGGCCTTCGTTTGTTTCGCGTCTGAATTCGCAAATGAGCTTCGTACTCGATGGCAGCCTGCCGGAAAAATCAGGGCAATTCGATAGCGCACAAATCGAACAGGCATTGATCAATCTGCTGAAAAATGCCGCCGAATCCGACACTGACATTCAGGAAGTAAAATTATCCATTCGCCATATTGCCGAGTTCATGCGTATTGATGTGATGGATAGAGGCAAAGGTATGAGCGACGCAGTACTGACCAATGCATTGGTGCCTTTTTATTCGACCAAGCGGAGCGGCACAGGTCTTGGTCTTGCGTTGACGAGAGAAATTATTGAAGCCCATGGCGGGCGCATTGCATTGACTAATCGCGAAGGCGGCGGCTTGATTGTGTCGATTACCTTGCCTGCGTAATTTTCGCATTCCGTAGGAGCGGTGTAAGCCGCGAAAGGCCCACGAAGGGATTACGGAAAGCAGTGGGGACCTTGCTTTTCAATAGACATTGAAATAATGGTCGTCTATTTAGATGGCCGCAGGTTTTTCGCGGCTTACACCGCTCCTACAATACTCAATCGGCAGCTTTCAAACCCAATATCAAAGCATTCAAACGCGGCTGCATGAATTTTTTCCGCACGATGGCGTTATCCGAAAATTCCATCAGCGTATCGTTTTTTACACTATCTTTTGGCCATGCCGGAAACTGCGGTATCTGCGGATTTCCGTTGCGTGCAAATGCCACCCAACTGTCGCCCATTTTTTTCGACAAGACTTGATCGGGTTTCGCAAACGGCACTTTGAGGCACCGACAATCGGTGCCGGTATCCATCGTGAAGGCAATTTCTCCGGCATGCGGCACGCCGGTCTGCGTATCACGCAATCCCTGCTGCACGTAGCTGAAGTAATAGCGCCATGCCGGCGCGCGCTGCGATTGCAGATAGGAAATTCTTCTCGCAAAAGCGGTAAATACGGCATCGCGCATCACCTGATTGCCAAGCTCGGCATTATCGGACACTTTGGGATACAAAGGCTTGACCAGAATTCTGGCCTTGCCCAGACCGGCAATTATTTGCCCAGGATCAACGCCGAAAGCAGTGGCGACCGATGCTTCATTGCTGTTGCTGCCGATGATGAGCGGCACGGCTGCCTGCTGTTTTTTCTGGAAAGCTTCGAGAATACTGATCGGCATTGCCGCATCACCCACAATGAACGAGGGCGCCAAGGTCAGTTCACGTCCCGGTAGTTTTCCAAATTGTTCGGCAGGTATGGCACGAAGTTGTGCGGCACTGGCATTGGCACCGTCAAGACCGACAGCAGATGCAACGGCAATACCCACTTCACGTGCTTTCGCAGGTGTATGACTTGGCAAACCATAGGAACTTTGTGCAATGCCCTTGTGAAACAAGCCGCGTGCCATTGGCGAGGCATACAAGGCAAGTACACTTTGGGCACCGGCCGATTCGCCGAAAATAGTCACGTTATCCGGATTGCCGCCAAACAGGGCAATATTTTTTTGCACCCATTTCAACGCCGCTATTTGATCGAGCAAGCCGAAATTTTTGGCGTTGCCGTTTTTTTCTGCATCGATAGCCGGATGCGAAAAAAATCCCAATGGCCCCATGCGATAGTTGATTGTCACCATCACAACGCCACGTCGAGCCAAGGGTGCACCGTCATAACCGACCACACTGCCGGAACCAAATACCAGAGCGCCTCCATGAATCCACACCATGACCGGCAGCTTGGCCGCTGGCTTCAAATCAGGCGTCCAAATATTCAGATAAAGACAATCTTCGCTCAACGCGCCGGGGTCGCCGGCATCGCTTAATACCGAAAGCCCCGGTGCCTGGATACAGGAACTGCCGAACTGTTTTGCATCTCGAACATTTTTCCAGGCAGTGACCGGTTGCGGTTCACGCCATCGCCATTGCCCGACCGGAGCAGCGGCAAAAGGAATGCCCTTGAAACTTGAAACGGTTTTATTTTGCGATCCTTCCAGCATCCCGGCATCAATGCGAACCATCGGAGCTGTGTTCGGACTATTGGCTGCCGAAGCAATTGCATGGCCACAGAATAACTGCGCTCCGGCCAAAGCCATGACAGCGAATATTATTTTTCCCAATATCGTCTTATGCATGGCTTTATTCTCTCGGTCATATGGATCGAACTCTTGCGAATTATTTCCTAGCCGCATGCTTCCACATAGAACACCTGCGGCGGCATACCAATACGCCATTTTGATACTTTGCCGTCTTCGCCGATTTCGAAAATCAAGCGTGCTCCCGATTTGTCTTCGGGTGTTATGGTCAAGGTGAATCCCTTCGGAATATATTTATGCGGAGCTTCTTCGACTCGACCTGCAAATGCCTTCTTGATGTCGATGGCAGTATCTCCGACTTTAAAATTACCCGGTGCGATTTGCGATGCATCATCAACGTCATAACGGACAAATTTACTTTCTTCGAACATGAAGCCAATACCGCGTTTCACATCAGGCATAGTTTCCGGATTCAGATAAACGCAAGTAGAGCCTTCCGCCGGCTTGCTGGTGTTCAATGGCCGGCCCCAGGCCATTCGCACAGATTCTTCGTTACCGCCAAACTTTGCAGAACCGAAGCCCTGAAAATTAATGACGTTCGGATCATTGGTCGCAGACACTTGCTCAATCGGCGGTTTCACTTCCGGTATTTCCGTGGTCATGGCGGACGTCGATTTATCGCCCGTTTCATCCAGCGGTGCCTTGCAGCCGACGAACAGCAGCAGGCTCGCGGATAGCATGCACATTTTACTTCTTGAATTAAGTATCATTTTTACGTCCTCGAGAATGGTCTGCATCCATGTAACCGGTACCTGCCACAAAACCTAACCACTGATACGTTAACCCGATGTGATGGACGTGATTCTCGATTATTCTTTAGCGCAAGCTTCTTGCTATGTTTCTCAACCAGGATGATGATAAGCCAATGGGAATCTTCAACACTTTACAAAAGAAACAAGTTAACAACGGCATCTTCATTGCTTTGTTGGTGGTATTCGCTGCTGGCATCATTGCTTGGTGGTATTCGCAGCCAGGCGCCCGCACAGAGCAGGCAGTCTCCGATATGCACCCCCTGGGCAATGCAGACACCGTGCCTTTGTGCAGCCTGCTCCCCCCGGTTACCGGAAGTAAAATATGCCAAGACGCCGACCCGCAAATTACGGTAGCCGGCCACAGTATGTGGAAAGATGAAAAAGAAGAGCCGCTATTGCGCGCGGACCTTGTCACCACAAGAAATTTGTCAGACACCGAAAAATTGACGACGCTTGCCTGGTTTCAAAAAGCCTTGCCTGAAATAAAGGCTTCCGGCCGGCAAGACTGGGAAGAGCCGAATGGCGCCTGGTCACATGCCGTTATCACTCGTCGCGATAAAGAGCAGGAAATTCTTCTAGAAGACGGCGGCATCATATTGATTCTGCAAAGCAAGGTCATGAGCAGAACCGATTTACTCACGTATGCAAATCAAGCTGCCAAAGCATTGCGCAATGCCAAGTCACTTACTTCTTCCGGGGACGGTGCCACTCCGAAATGGATACCTGCCGCGCCCGTGAAACCGTAAGCTGATCTGCGGGCGCATTTTTTGTAATCACGCTTCCCGCTCCAATCGTGGCGTCCTTGCCAATGGTAACCGGCGCCACCAGCGATGAATTGGAACCAACGAATACACCGTCTTCAATTGTCGTCAGTGATTTATTGACGCCGTCATAATTGCAGGTAATGGTGCCGGCACCGATATTTACCTTTTCGCCGATTAGCGCATCGCCCAAATAGCTCAGATGATTCGCTTTGCTGCCTTTGCCGATGATCGCTTTTTTGGTTTCGACAAAATTGCCGATATGCACACCTTCGCTCAATTCGGTACCCGGACGCAAACGCGCAAAGGGTCCAATCGTACATTTGTCGGCGGCAACGACACCTTCGAGATCGCAGTGTGGATGCACATGCACTTGCGAGCCCAGCGACACGTTTTTAAGACGGCAGAACGGACCGATTTTCACGCCGTCCCCGAGTGTTACCTTGCCCTCGATAATGACGTCGACGTCAATTTCGACATCGGTTCCCACCGACAATTCGCCACGCAAATCAAACCGGGATGCATCGACTAAGCGCACGCCGAGTACGGCCAGTTTTTTTGCTGCGCGTATTTGATAGGCGCGCTCAAGCTGCATCAATTGCCAGGGATCGTTGGCGCCCTCGGTTTCAATCACGTCACTGCAACGCACCACGGTAGCGGCCTGGTATTCGTGTGATGCCGAAGCAAATACATCGGTCAAATAATATTCGCCCTGGGCATTATTGTTTTTCAGGCCAGACAACCATTTTTTCAACATGCTGGCATGTGCGGCAATCATTCCCGTATTAACGAGATGAATGGCACGCTGCTCTGCACTGGCATCTTTTTGTTCCACAATTGCAGCAACATTACCGACAGCATCGAGCACGATACGACCATAACCGGTCGGATTTTCCAGCTCCGCAGCCAACACGACCAAACTCGCATCGAAGGCCAGCATTGCCTGCAAAGTTTCGGTGCGTATCAAAGGCACATCACCATAAAGCACCATCACGCGTGCGTTATCGGGAATATTCGGCATCGCCTGCTGTACGGCATGACCAGTACCTTTTTGTTCGGCTTGTTCCACCCAGTTCAGATCTGCCTGATCCGAAAATGCTTCGCGAACTTGCACGCCGCCATGTCCATAAACAATATGCAATCCCTGCGGTTCGAGACCTCGAGCTGCCTCGATGACATGGGCAAGCATCGGTTTGCCGGCAATTTTCTGTAGCACTTTGGGTAATGCGGATTTCATCCGCTTGCCTTCACCGGCAGCGAGAATAACGATATGCAGGGCTTGGGTCATGCGGCTTATTCCAACAATAAATGCTTATCGTGATGCTACCGAAGCACGGCTTTGGAATACAGCAAAATCTGATATTTCATATAGGGTAGTAGGAGCGTCCTTTAGGCGCGGAAGATCCGGCCTGACTTCTCGCGCCTAAAGGACGCTCCTACGAATATCCAAACATAAGGCAATAAAAAACGCCGCGATTAGCGGCGTTTTTGGCAAAACATGGAATGCTTAATGCTTCATGTTTTTGCGTAAACGTTCCAGCGCCTGCAACTGCGCGGTGGCCTGCATCAACTGCTGTTGAGCCTCTTCCAGGTCCTTGGCTTCGCCACGACCGGCAAGAATACGCTCGGCATCTTCCTTGGCGGCTTTGGCTTTGGCTTCATCCAGATCGGCAGCACGAATCGCGGTGTCGCTCAATACCGAAACCACCTGCGGCTGTACTTCCAGAATACCGCCGGAAATGTAGAACTCTTGCTGCTCGCCATTGGCCAGCGTGACGCGAACATAACCTGGCTTCAAACGGGTGATTAGCGGCGCATGGCGCGGAGCAATGCCCAGCTCGCCCATTTCACCGGTTACCACGACCATTTGTACATCACCGTGAAAAATTTCGTTCTCGGCACTTACGATGTCGCAACGGATTGTAGAAGTCATGTTTTTATATTCCGTAGGTCGGGCCTTGGCCCGACTTTTTTTGGTTTGTCGCAATCTTTAAATTTGTCGCAATCTGTTTGTCGGGCCTAGGCCCGACCTACGCTTGAATCGTATTACGCTTTTTCTGCCATTTTCTTGGCTTTCTCGATGGCTTCATCAATACCGCCTACCATGTAGAAAGCTTGTTCAGGCAAATGATCACATTCGCCATCGCAGATCATTTTGAAGCCACGGATGGTGTCTTTCAAAGTGACGTACTTGCCAGGTGAGCCGGTGAAAACTTCGGCGACGTGGAAAGGTTGCGAGAAGAAGCGTTCGATTTTACGAGCGCGTGAAACGGCTTGGCGATCTTCTTCCGACAATTCGTCCATACCCAGAATGGCGATGATGTCTTTCAATTCCTTGTATTTTTGCAGCGTGGCTTGCACGCGACGGGCGGTGTCGTAATGTTCGTGGCCGATCACGTTTGGATCAAGCTGACGCGAGGTCGAATCGAGTGGATCCACTGCGGGATAAATACCCAGCGATGCGATGTTACGCGACAACACCACGGTCGCATCCAAGTGGGCGAAGGTGGTAGCAGGCGATGGATCGGTCAAGTCGTCGGCGGGTACATATACGGCTTGGATGGAAGTAATCGAACCGGTTTTGGTCGAGGTGATGCGTTCTTGCAGAACGCCCATTTCTTCGGCCAGCGTTGGCTGATAACCCACGGCCGATGGCATACGACCCAACAGCGCGGACACTTCGGTACCGGCCAGTGTGTAGCGATAAATATTGTCGACGAACAACAGAACGTCTTTACCTTTGCCGGACGCGTCTTTTTCGTCACGGAAGTATTCGGCCATGGTCAGGCCGGTCAGTGCAACGCGCAGACGGTTGCCTGGCGGCTCATTCATTTGACCGTACACCATTGCCACTTTGTCGAGAACGTTGGAATCTTTCATTTCGTGATAGAAATCGTTGCCTTCGCGGGTACGTTCACCCACGCCTGCGAACACCGACAAGCCGCTGTGGGCTTTTGCGATGTTGTTGATCAGTTCCATCATGTTCACGGTCTTGCCGACGCCGGCGCCGCCGAACAGGCCGACTTTGCCGCCCTTGGCAAACGGACACATCAGATCGATAACCTTGATACCGGTTTCGAGTAATTCATTGGTTGAAGACTGATCTTCATACGAAGGTGCAACGCGGTGAATTTCCCAATGATCCTTGGTATTGACCGGACCGGCTTCATCGATAGGCCTGCCGAGCACGTCCATGATGCGACCGAGTGTTTCGGCGCCTACCGGGACAGAAATGGCGTGGCCTGTGTTGGTCGCAATCAGATTGCGCTTCAAGCCGTCAGTCGAGCCAAGCGCAATGGTGCGCACGACGCCGTCGCCAAGTTGTTGTTGCACTTCAAGCGTAATCTCGGTGCCGCCGACTTTCAGCGCATCGTAGATTTTCGGCACTTCATCGCGATTGAACTCAACGTCCACCACCGCGCCGATGATTTGTACAATCTTGCCCTGGCTCATTTTTGTATCCTCAAATAAATCGATTTGTTTGTTCACGCTAAAAATTCTTTTTTGTAGGAGCGCCTTTAGGCGCGAATGCTTCAAAACCTGTCGCGCCTAAAGGCGCTCCTACCTAAATCTACACCGCAGCCGCGCCGCCGACGATTTCAGAAATTTCCTGAGTAATCGCCGCTTGACGTGCTTTGTTGTAGATCAATTGCAATGTTTCGATCAGCTTGCTGGCGTTGTCTGAAGCCGACTTCATCGCGACCATGCGGGCCGCTTGTTCTGAAGCCAGATTTTCCAACACTGCTTGATACACCAGCGATTCAACGTAACGAACCATCACGTGTTCCAGCACCGTTTCGGCGTTGGGTTCATAGATGTAATCCCAATCATGCTTGCTTTGCAGACTTTCCGATGGCGGCAAAGGCAGCAATTGATCCTGAGTCGGTTTTTGCGTCATCGTATTGACGAAATCGCTGTAACACAGAAACACGCGATCCAGTTTTGCCGCGCTGTAGGAATCGAGCATGACCTTGATAACGCCGACCAGTTTATCCAATTGAGGTTTTTCACCAAGATGCGTGACGGTACCTACAACATTGACTTTCAAACGACGGAAAAATGTCGCGGCTTTCTGGCCAACACAAACTACATCGATTTCAACGCCCTTGGCTTGCCATTCACGCATGTCGGCCAGAATGCGGCGGAACATTTGCGAATTCAGGCCGCCGCATAAACCGCGGTCGGTTGAAACGACGATATAGCCAATGCGCTTGATGTCTGAGCGATCAACCATGAACGGATGCGTGTATTCCGAATTGGCTTTCGCTATATGACCGATCATTTGCTTGATCAAACGCGCATAAGGACGCGATGCTTTCATGCGTTCCTGGGCTTTACGAATTTTTGAAGCCGAGACCATTTCGAGAGCGCGCGTCACCTTGCGGGTGTTCTGCACGCTCTTGATCTTGGTTTTAATTTCTCTGCCGCCTGCCATAACTTCTCTCGGGACTGGGGACTCGGGACTCGGGACTCGGGAAAACCCCGTGAACTTCCGCCTTAATCGTTTACCTTATCGTTCCATTATGAGACTGGTTTCCCGGTAACACGTGATCGCTTTCGCGAGTCCCGAGTCCCGAGTCCCGAGTCCCGTTTTCTTTACCAGCTTCCGGTGGTTTTGAATTCGGAAATAATTTTCTTGAATTCAGCTTCGATGTCTTTGTCCCATGCGCCAGTTTCAATGATCTTCTTCTGCAAATCGCCATAGCTGTTGGCCATGTGTGCATGCAAGCCTGCTTCAAACGCCTGGATTTTGTTCAACGGAACTTCGTCCATGTCGCCTTCGTTGACGGCATAAATGGACAGCGCCATTTGTGCGATCGACATCGGTGCATATTGTTTTTGTTTCATCAATTCGGTCACGCGTTGACCGCGTTCCAATTGTTTACGGGTCGCTTCATCAAGATCGGAAGCGAACTGCGCGAACGCAGCCAACTCACGGTACTGGGCGAGCGAGATACGAATACCGCCCGACAGTTTTTTCATGATGTTGGTTTGCGCTGCACCACCGACGCGGGACACCGAAATGCCGGCGTTGACCGCAGGACGGATACCGGCGTTGAACAGATCGGTTTCCAAAAAGATCTGGCCGTCGGTGATCGAAATAACGTTCGTTGGCACGAATGCCGAAACGTCACCGGCCTGGGTTTCAATGATCGGCAATGCGGTCAATGAACCAGTCTTGCCTTTGACGGCACCGTTGGTGAATTTTTCAACGTATTCTTCGTTAACGCGGGCTGCACGTTCCAGAAGACGTGAATGCAAATAGAACACGTCGCCTGGATACGCTTCACGACCTGGTGGACGGCGCAGCAACAACGAAATTTGACGATAAGCCACAGCTTGTTTCGACAGATCGTCATAGACGATCAAGGCGTCTTCACCAATGTCGCGGAAGTATTCACCCATCGAGCAACCCGCATAGGCGCTGATGTATTGCATTGCAGGGGATTCCGAAGCAGTAGCGGCCACAACAATCGTGTGAGCCATGGCACCGTTGTCTTCAAGCTTGCGAACCACGTTGGCAACCGTCGATGCTTTCTGGCCAATCGCCACGTACACGCACTTAACGCCGGTACCTTTCTGATTGATGATGGCATCGATCGCCATCGCGGTTTTACCGGTTTGGCGATCGCCAATGATCAGTTCGCGTTGACCGCGGCCGACGGGGATCATGGCATCGACTGATTTGTAGCCGGTTTGCACAGGTTGCGAAACCGACTTGCGCCAGATCACGCCAGGTGCCACTTTTTCCACGGGTGCGGAAGAAGTTGCATTCAATGGACCCTTGCCGTCGATTGGCTCGCCGAGTGCGTTCAATACGCGACCGAGTAATTCTGGGCCGGTAGGAACTTCGAGAATGCGGCCGGTAGTTTTCGCAATATCGCCTTCGCGGATATTTTTGTAATCACCCAGCACAACCGAGCCGACCGAATCACGCTCGAGGTTTAATGCGAGTGCGTAGGTGTTGTTCGGCAATTCAATCATTTCGCCTTGCATCACATCGGCCAGGCCGTGGATACGCACGATACCGTCAGAGACGGAAGTAACGGTGCCTTCATTACGCGCTTCGGCGGCCAGTTTGACCTTTTCGATGCGGGTCTTGATCAGTTCGCTGATTTCGGACGGATTGAGCGTTTGCATGGGTGAGTCCCTCGCCGGCCTGCGCCGGTAGATTCAATTAAAATTAGTTCGTTAAGCTCGCTTGCAAGCGAGCCAGTTTGGTTTTGATCGAGCCATCAATGACAACGTCGCCGGTATTGATTACCACGCCGCCAATCAAGCTTTCATCAATCTGCGTGGTGATTTCCACTTCGCGATCGAAACGCTTTTTCAAGGCAACACGCAATTGATCCAGCTCTGCAGCACTCAGCGCTTTGGCCGATGTCACATTGGCTTTCACGACGCGTTCGGCGTCTGCTTTCAACTCATCGAACAGTGCCGAAATCTCCGGCAACAAAGTCAGGCGGCGGTTGTCGCTAAGTACCGTCAGAAATTGCTGGAAGCTGGCATCGGCATCGCCGGGCGAACTCAACAATTCAATGATGGTGGCAACACCGACACGCGGATGAGTCAGCACGGCTTTGGCAGAAGGAATTTCAGCAGCGAGTGCCGAAAAGCCGAGTGCTGCGGACCATGGCGCAAGACGACCTTGTTCGCGCGCTATTGCGAAAGCGGCGCGAGCATACGGGCGGGCAAGAGTAAGGGCTTCGCTCATAAGATTGCTCAGATTTCCGCGGCGAGTTCATCAAGCAAGGCTTTGTGGGCATTGCCGTCGATTTCACGCTTGATCAGTTTTTCAGCGCCTTTGACTGCCAGAGCGGACACTTGCTTGCGCAGGTCTTCTTTGGCTTTCGTGGTGGCTGCAATGATGTCGGCTTGCGCTGCTGCTTTCTGGCGGTTGCCTTCAACAATGGCTTCCTGCTTGGCGTCATCAATGATTTGATTACGGCGAGCTTCGGCTTGAGCAATGATTTCTGCCGCTTTACCGCGAGCTTCACGCAATTGTTCATTGACGCGTTCTTCGGCCTGCGCCAGTTCCGACTTGCTGCGATCCGCAGCGGCCAGACCTTCGGCAATCTTGGCTTGACGTTCTTCGATCGCCGCCATGATGTGCGGCCAGCCGAATTTCATCACAACCCATGCCGTCGCAAAGAATGCCAAGCATTGGATAATCAGTGTGATATTGGGATCCATAACCTACTCCTATTTGCCGACAGCACAATGCCGTCGGCTGCATACCTTGGCTACTACTTATTAGACGCCGGCAGCTTTGAGTGCGTTGATGAACGGGTTAGCGAAGATCAGCAGCAGGGCAATAGCAACGCCGATCATCGGAATCGCATCGAGCAAGCCTGCAACGATGAACAGCTTGGTTTGCAGCATTGGGGTTAGTTCTGGTTGACGAGCTGCGCCTTCCAGAAATTTACCGCCGAGAATTGCGAAACCGATAGCGGTGCCGAGTGCGCCCAAGCCAATCAATAAAGCGGCTGCGATGACGGTGTAACCCATTACATTAGCGATAAGGTCGATGTGTTCCATGTTGCTCTCCGTGTATTGCGTTTAAGTTAATTAAGATGAAACAAAAGGTGAAAACTTGTAATGAAAATCTTTAATGCTTTTCTGATGCCATGCTCAGATACACCACGGTCAGCATCATGAAAATGAAAGCTTGCAGGGTGATGATCAAAACGTGGAACAAGGTCCAGATAAAACTTGAAATAAACTGGATGGGCATCATTGCGTAAGTCGTGCCGCTGGACAGGGACGAGTCAAGCGTCATCACGGCAATCAGGATGAAGATCAATTCGCCGGCATACATGTTGCCGAACAGTCGCAGGCTGAGCGAGATTGGACGCACCAACTCTTCGATCAGGCGCAGCAGCAAGTTGGCCGGTGCCAACGCAATGATTCCGATCGTGCTGTGCGCATGGAAAGGCGCGGTGAAGATTTCTTTAGTGAACAGGCCGATGCCCTTGTGGGCTATACCAAAATAATGGATCAGCATAAACACGCCGATCGACATACCGAGTGTGGTGTTCATATCAGCAGTCGGCACTACGCGCAGGTAAGCGTGATGCGGATCGTGGCCAGCTGCCGCATTGCCCTTGGCCCAGAGCCAAGGCAGTAAATCAACCGGCATCATGTCCATGAAGTTCATCATGAAAACCAAGCCAAAAATGGTGACAGCCAATGGAGCAATGTATTTGCTTTGACCGTGAAAGGTTTCGCGAACAAGGCCGTCAATGCCGGTGACCATCATTTCAATGGCGCATTGCAGCTTGCCTGGAACGCCTGCGGTGGCGCGGCGCGAGACATAGAGGAACAAGCCAAGAAAAATACCGCACATCAACAGCAGAAAAATCACGCTGTCGACGTTGATCGTCATAAACGATCCTTCCCCCACTTTCACTTGCCAATGATGCAAATGGTGTTGGATATATTCTGTTGTACCGCCGCTTTCAGCTTCAGTGCTCACGTTTCACCTTACCGCCAGACATTGCCACGAGTGGAAACACTACCAAGGCCAGAATAACTCCGGCCGCAATCGCTAGCGGCGCAAGCGCCTTCATGCGAAACGACAGGAATAAGACCAACCCCACGATTAACCATTTCAAACACAGACCCAGCCAGAACCGGGAATACACGCGACCAGCAGGCTGAATTCCGCCACCTAGCGAAAGCCGCGCCATTGCCAAACTTCCCAGCAATATCGACAGCACCCCTGCCATCAGCCCCAAACCTGCGGCTCGGCCGACTAACACCCAAACAATCAGCATTGCCGCAACACCTATCAAGACCTGCCATTTCGCGACCTGCAAGGCCAGTTTTTGGCCTTCGGCGAGATGTTTTTGCATGGCAGACACCTCGGCAGCCCAAGGCCACGGCAATTCCCAACTTAGTTCAAAATTATAACAGTCAGCCAAGGCCAGCGACAACCCGTTTATGACTTTGTTTTAAGAGCCGAGACTCTAGAAAATAGGCATACTGCGGCTTTCATCACAGGGATTCCGCACTTATGACAATCGCACTTTATTGTGTACTGGCCGCCGGCCTGATGCCATTCCTCTGGACCGGCGTGGCCAAAGTGCGCGGACCGCGCTACAACAACGTCAACGTCAGGCTTTGGCAAAGCAAGCTTGAAGGTGCCGCACAACGAGCGCATGCCGCCCACCTGAATAGCTTTGAGGCCTTTCCATTGTTCGCGGCGGCTGTGATCGTGGCGCAAATGAATGGGGCCGCCCAAGGCAGAATCGACATGCTGGCCCTTGCATTCATTGGCCTGCGCGTGATCTACGGAATTCTGTATCTATCGAACCTGGCCAGCTTGCGAAGCTTGGCATGGATGGCCGCACTGGCCTGCAGCATCATGATCTTCGTGGCCGGGCACTAGCCGCATGCAGGAAGTGCGCGTCACGCACGAATTCAACTTCGATATTGAAAAAGTGTTTGCAGGCATCAGCAATCACGTTGAGTTTTTAAGCACGTCGAAAATCGAATGCAGCATGCTTTGCGCAGGCGAATGCAATGCCAACGGTAAAGGCGCTTTACGCAAAGTCCAAAAAGGAATGATTTGCTTCGAAGAAGAAATCAATGCTTTCGATCCACCGCATTCGTATGAATACCGGATTTTGAGTTTGCGCGGACCCTTCAATCTGAAACTGCCGTTTCGGCATCAGCTTGGCCGCCTTGAACTGCATGCTGCCAATCAAAAAACTCTCTTGATCTGGACTTCCCAATTCGCCTTCGCAGTACCGCTTATTGGCCAGTGGATTGAACGCAGACTGGGCAAATCCATCAGCTCGACATTCATGTTTTTTCTAAAGCGACTGGATACGAGGCTAGAGAATGACTCAGGCCGCTCCCGAGCCAACCCGCTTTAAAATCGGCTGCTCTAGCCAGTGCCAAGATAAAAATGCGAGCGTGACCGAAACCAGCAAACTGGTGACAAAGAAACCTGCAAACCCGACTTTTATTTCCTGCATGCCGCCCATGCTTTCGCGCAGCATTACCATCACCGGATAATGCCAAAGGTAAATTCCGTAACTGATGCGGCCAAGCCATTGCAACGCGAATGATTGCAGCAACCAATCCGCAATATTGCGCCCCGAGCACACGCTCAACAGCAATGCAGCAACGCAGATACTGGCAAACAAATGCCAAAGCACCAGTAAAGGCTGGCGCGTGGGTGAGCCATGATAAATTTGCCCGTCGGCAAGCAAACCTAGTGCCGGCAAAGCCAGCAGCAAGGCCATCGAAAACAGAATGAAAAAATTTCTCGTACCGAAGCCCGGCAAGCGGTTTTGAAAACGCAGTTTTGTAAAAAGAAATGCCGCCAACATTCCTGTCAAAAACTGGAATAAACGTCCCGGCAAATGGTCAACCCAATAGACCTCCTCGGCACGCGTCAACCCCGAAGCAAGCAATACATGGCGATAAAGCAGGCTGAGCGCGATCCCGAGCAACAACCAATACCAGCGTCGATCCGTCAAACAAACCGCCAGCCACGGCAGCAAAATATAAAAGCCGAATTCAACCGGAAGCGTCCACCAGGTCGGAACATAGGCAGGTATCAAGGGCCATGCGTTAATCCATAAAACCAGATGCGCCAACACGCCTCCCGGCGTCGGCGAACTCCAGGGCATGCCAATGCCAA
>JBDTTC010000395.1:0-4614 GCA_039930825.1 Arenimonas sp. | reverse complement strand
CCGGATTATTATTGTAGTTAAGCGCGCCAAGTAGTAGTGCGGTGATTACGCCTGCAATAAACAGTCCGAAACTAGTCGGTAGTACATAGATGCGGCCACGGTTCAGTGAGATGGGTAGCGGTTCGGGCTTTTTAGGACGGATAAAAGCCCAGCGAGCAGCGCGATCGCCAAAGCGCTCAACAACGTCGCGGGCTTCTGATGCCATTAATCGACTGCCACCGAAGTTAGAATGCTTTGACACAAAGCTTCGCGGGAATCGGCTTCCGCTTCGGGGACCAGGCGGTGCGCTGCGACTGCAATAAATAAAGTCTGCACATCGGTAGGCAGTACATGTTGGCGGCCTTCCAGCAAAGCGTAGGCTTTTGCGCCATGCAAAAGTGAAAGGCCCGCACGTGGCGATAAACCTACTCGCACACCTTTGTGACGACGGCTTTCCGCCATCAATGACTGCACATAATTTATCAATGCCGCACTCACATGAACCTGAGTAACGGCATATTGCAATGAAAGTAATTGCGTCTGCGATAACTTTGGCGAGAGCTGGGCGATTAGATGACGACGATCATCGCCGGATAACATTTCACGTTCTGCATTTGTGTCCGGATAGCCCAGTTTGAGACGAAGCAGAAAGCGATCGAGCTGTGAATCGGGCAATGCGAACGTACCAGCCAAATCCACCGGATTCTGGGTTGCGATAACGAAAAAGGGCTGCGGTAATTTGTGTGTGTGCCCGTCAATGCTGACTTGCTGTTCAGCCATCGCTTCAAGCAAGGCGCTTTGTGTGCGTGGCGGCGCGCGATTGATTTCATCGGCCAAAAGCAATTGAGTGAATATCGGCCCAGGATGAAAACGAAATTCATGCGTGGCTTGCTCGAAAATCGAAACTCCGAGAATATCCGAGGGAAGAAGATCGGCTGTGAACTGGCTTCTCTGGAATTCCAATCCAAGCGTTGCGGCCATCGTACGTGCTAGCGTAGTTTTGCCGAGACCGGGCAAGTCTTCAATCAAAAGATGTCCGCCTGCCAACAAGCAAGTCATTGCGAGGCTAACCTCGTGACTCTTGCCCAGAACCATGCCGTTGATCTGCGCTTTTGCATCCAGCAAAGCCTGATGATGTAAGTCGGTTAGGATAGGCGTGCTGGCGTTAGCAGACATGGCGGGAGTTCCATTTGGCGATATCGGATCAATATTCACAGAATGCTGACACAAATGCGAGCGCATGGCGTGTGAAATTTTTCACCCTGTGGTCACTTCTGCTGCTACTGAAATTATGGCTGGCCTGGAAGCTGCAGTTATTCGGTGACGAGGCTTTCTATGCCTGGGAATCATCAAGGCTGGCATGGGCATATTCCGACTTGCCTGGGATGACGTCATGGTTAATTCGGTTGGGGATTGCAATTGGCGGTTATAACGCATTCTCTATTCGTCTCGTATTTATCTTGATAGGCGCCCTGATTCCTTTTTTCATTATTCGAATCGCGGGAAATTTTTCCAGTAATGGGCAGGCCTGGCAGTCTGGGATGTTGGCTTGTTGCGTTCCGCTGCTATTGCCGGTGGGTTTCATGGCTCTGCCCGAAGCTCCGCTTTGCCTGGCAGCGCTGTTATGTCTTGATGCCGCGCTGCGGCTGCTGCGGAAATGCCATTGGCAAGATTGCCTGCAGCTTGCATTGGGTTTAGCTATCGGTGCGACATCACATTATCGTTTCATGATTATTCTGCTAGCAGGTGGCTTTGGATTTATTTTGGCGGGGGGAGGGCGAAATTATCGGGATCCAAAGCTGCTCTTAGCTCTCGCTATTGGTGCCTGTGCATGGCTGCCGCTTTTTTTATACAACGAACAGCATGACTTTGCCGGTTGGCAGTTCCAGTTCCATGAACGAAATCCATGGCAGTTTTCAAGCCGTGGCATTCAGCATCTTCCGATTCAGGCATTGGTGACTACGCCAATTTTGTATGCAGCAATGATCTGGTGTCTGTGGCGGGTTTTTAGAGTCTGGCAGTACGGCGATAAAAAAATGGGTCTTGTTCTGGCTGCCGCCGGATTGCCAATCTTTATGTTTGCCTGCCTGGCTTTTTTTGCCGATCAGGTGCGGACCAGTTTTCACTGGCCTTTGCAGGCATATTTTCCGTTGGCTGCTGTCTTGCCTTATGTAATATCCGAAAAATTTCCTCATTCATATGAAAGGCTAATTAAATGGATTGTGCTAACCGCGTTAGTTGGCGTAGCAATTACATTTGCATATTTCCTGATGGCGGCGATTCCGGGGATTGCAGGAGTTTTCGCCGGCAAAAAGGCTTATCCCGACAATTTTTTAGGCTGGAATGAAATTTCTGTTGAGGTAAAATCCCTGCTAAGGAATGACGAAACTCTGGTGGCTGATAACTTCATGCTTGCAGCTCAACTACAAATTTCATTTGCAGGTAAAAGGGAAGTCTATGTGCTGGATCATCCGCTAAATGCGAAACACGGGCGTGCGCGCCAGTTAAAGGATTGGCAGGTCGATGCAACAGCATTGCAGGCATTGGAAAAAGACACGCCGGTTTTAATCGTGATAGAAGAAACAGGCACTAAAGAGTGGTTGCGTGATCATTGGCGTGCTGGTTTGTGCGATCAGTTTAACCATTTAAAATTCGAAAAAATGGTGTTCGGGCCCGGGAAGGGCAAAAGTTTTTCGATATTCCGTGGACGGCTTGGCAGGGATTCCGGCAAGCCATGTAATACGCGAATTAATTTTTGAAGTCTTAAAGCAGATTGATTCCTGCCTGCCGCAATGCCTTGCTCAAACTGATTAGGGGCAGGCCAATCAAACCCGTTGGGTCACTGGATTGAATCTTGTCGAACAGACTTATTCCAATGCCTTCGGCCTTGAAGCTGCCTGCGCAATCATAAGGTTGTTCCTTGTGCAGATAGCGTTCGATTTCGTTGGCATCAAGTTGGCGGAAGTGCACGTCAGTAATGTCTGTATTGGCGATTATTTTGTGAGGCTCCTGACGGAAAACGCAAAATGCACTGTAAAAACGCATGGTTTTTCCGCTGGCGGCGCTGAGTTGGTCGGCCGCTCGTTCAAAGTTTTCCGGTTTGCCGATGGCCTGGCCATTCAATTCGGCGACTTGGTCGGCACCGATGACCCAGGCATTTGGAAAGCTTTTCGCCACCGCGCGCGCTTTTGCCTCGGCCAACCTCTGCGCTAAATGGTGGGGATTTTCGTTCGGCAGTGGTGTTTCGTCCACGTCGGGTCTGGCGGTTTGGAAAGGTAGTCCGAGCCGGAGCAATAATTCGCGGCGGTAGCGGGAAGTGGAAGCCAGAATAAGGTTCATTCTTCACTCCTTCTGAGGCTGGCGGGCTCACGTTCGGCGGCCTGTTCGGTGCTTGCGGTCGCCTGCACGAGATCGGCGCCGGCATTTTCAAGCGCTTCCAGCTGCTGGGCAATTCGGTCCCGCGAGCGGGCCAGTGCAGTGCAGGCATCGTCTATTTCCTGCTGGCTGGAGGTGTCGCTATGTTGTTGAATCCAAAGGCGATGTTGAAGCAAATCACGTTTTACGGCCTTGATTTTCTCCGAGCTGTCGAGCGCCGCACTGGCTATGGCGCCAATGTCGGAAGGAACCCGGCCCACGACTGCTTGCATCGCCTGCATGCGTTTTTGGCTGAGATTTAAGAGTCTTTCCATATCGTCGGCCAAGTCCAGCAGCCGGAAAAGCCCGTCACTTCGACGTTTTGACTTTTTGCGCTGCTGCCACAAAACAAACGATGCAACCACAATAAGACCGAGTAAAATCAAAGGTATTAGCACGGGGATGTTCCTATCAGCCAGTCCGCAGTCTGCATTAGGCCCCGAATCTCTGCAAATCCCTGTTGCAGAAGAGTATTTCTATTTGACAGCAAGTAGTCCGACTCACTACAATTGCCCTCTTATGTCCGCGACTTTGCCCTCAGTGCTAGATGCTTGGCGCATGGTTGCGACCGGGCGGCGTTTTGAAGGATTGCTTCCTCTGGTCGGTTTTAAACGACTTGGTAGCAGCCTGATTGACGCCGAAGGCGATTGTCATTATGTCGTCGAATTTGGGCGTGATGATCTAGGTCAGCGTTTTGTTGATCTGCATCTTCAAGCGCAATTACCCTTGCTTTGCCAACGGACGCTGGAACGTTTCTTTCATCCAGTCGACATCCGGCAACGCTTGGGGCTGATCCGCGATGAAGCCGAAGAAGCTGCCTTGCTGCCGGATGTCGAAGCAGTTCTGGTTGACGATAACGGCAGTTTGCATCCTGCGGATTTGATCGAAGACGAATTGATTCTAGCTTTGCCGGTAGTACCGATTAACCCAGATTCCGAAGCTATAGAAGCCGAATGGCCGGCAGACATGGTGGAGATTGAAGAAGAAACCCCTAATCCTTTCGCCGCACTATCTGCGTTGAAAGATCTAAAACGATAGTTGTTAGTGTTGGAGAAACAAAATGGCCGTTCAAAAATCCCGTAAAACCCCATCGACCCGCGGCATGCGCCGTTCGCATGATGCTTTGACCTCAAAGCTTTTGTCGACCGACAAGACATCCGGCGAAACCCATATCCGTCACCACATGACCAAAGATGGTTTCTACCGCGGCCGTCAAGTCAT
>JBDTTC010000394.1:0-2960 GCA_039930825.1 Arenimonas sp. | reverse complement strand
AATATAATCCGGTTTCAATTCACGAATTTTGTCTTCTGATACCACCGGGATATGCGAGCCTGGCAGATGGCGGCCTTGCTTGTGTGGCGAGGCATCCACAATCATAGGCAGCAAATCCGGTTTTACACCGGCGTAGTTAAGCAAGGTATTGCCCTTGGCTGCTGCGCCATAGCCAATGATTTGCTTGCCATCACGTTTGCAGTCGAGCAGGAATGCCAGAAAATCATTTTTGATGGCATCAGCCCGCGATTGAAAGCCGAGGTAGTAATCAATTTCAAGCATGCCCGCCTGTGCTTCTTTGTCCATCAAGATGGCAACGGCTGAAGTTTGTGCATGCTTTGCAGTATGAGGGCATGCCCACAGGCGAAGCGAGCCGCCATGCGTTGGCAATTCTTCAACATCCCAGATTCGCAAGCCATGGGCATTGAAAATCTTCTGCACGGTATGCAATGAAAAATACGAAAAATGTTCGTGATAAACGGTATCGAATTGGCCGTGTGTCACCAGTTGCAGCAGGTGTGGAAACTCGACGGTAATCACACCTTCCGGATTCACGGCTCTCGCAAGGCCTGCAACAAAATCATTTACGTCTGGCACATGCGCCAGCACATTATTACCGATGATCAAATCGGGCTGCGGATTGTCGGCAATGAATTCTTCGGCAAATGGCAGGCCGAAAAAACGCTCAATCGTTTCAATACCTTTTTCGCGGGCCACTTTTGCCGTACTTGCGGTCGGTTCAATGCCGATGCACGGAATGCCATGCTGTTTGAAGTACTGCAGCAAGTAACCATCGTTCGAGGCGATTTCCATGGCGAGGCTGTTGCCATCCATGCCGAACCGTTCTATTGCCCGGTTCACATAGTTTTCGGCGTGTTGCAGCCAGCTTCGCGAGAATGAAGAGAAATAAAGATAGTCGCTCGAAAATATTTGATCGTGTTTTTGTACTTCATCCACCTGAACCAGAAAACAGTTTCGGCAGGTAAACAAACGCAGCGGGAAATACAGCTCCACGTTGGCCAAGTCGGCGTGCGATAGAAAAGCATTCGATGGCGGCGCGCTACCGAGGTCCAGAAATAAATCATGCAATTCATTTTTGCAGAAACGACATTTCACGATTCAACTCCGGCAAAGTCGTTTTGAATCAAAGGCAGGTTGGCATCTTTTTCGGAGATGTTCGAGACCGCCAGTGGCCAATGGATGGCAATCTTCGGGTCGTCGTGGCGCAAGCCGGATTCGTGTGCTTGTGACCAGTTGGCGGTATGCATGTAAAGCAACTGCACATCATCGCTTAATGACTGGAAGCCATGGGCAAAACCTTCGGGAATAAAGATTGCCTGATGGTTGGATTCGCTCAATTCGACGGCATGCCATTGCAGAAAGGTAGGCGAGTTTTTCCGGATATCGACGGCAACATCGAAAACCCGTCCGCGAAGACAGCGGATCAGTTTTGCTTCTGCTGCAGGTGCATGTTGAAAATGCAGGCCGCGAATACTGCCTTTTTGTTTTGTGTCGGATAAATTGATCTGTGTGAAGTGCAGGCGAGGCCGAATGGCAGACAATTCCTGTTCACAAAATAATCGCGAGAAGCGTCCACGCGAATCATTCAGCGAATCGGTTTGTATTTCATACAAGCCTTGCAATGGTGTATCAAGCAATTTCATGTCGCCCACCCGAGTCCGAGCTGGTGGGCGTCGTTTGTGTAGGCAGCCAAATCATCGACACTGCCAACGCGATTGTTTTGATAATAATCACGATACCAGTCAGCGGTACGCTTCAATGCCGATTCCAGATTCCATACAGGCCGCCAGGCCAGTTTTTGTTTTGCCTTCTCGCAATTCAAATGCAGTGCAAAAGCTTCGTGGGGATGATTGCCATCATCGATTTCAATGCCCAGATTTGGCCAGGATTTGCAAAGAATCCCTGCAATCTCCCGAACGCTTCGTTCGCCTTCGCTTTCCGGGCCGAAATTCCAGGCATCGGCAAACTGATCGTCTTCCAGCAACTTCTGGCCCAGGTTCAAATAACCTGACAAGGGTTCCAGAGCATGTTGCCAAGGCCGGGTAGCAGCGGGATTCCGGATTTTCAAGGCATGCCCGGTAACGGCGGCGCGTACCAGGTCAGGTACCAGCCGATCTTCGGCCCAGTCGCCGCCACCAATGACATTGCCCGCACGCGCGGTAGCGAGTCTGCAACCGGCATTGAAAAAACTTTTGCGATAACAGCTCGATACTATTTCCGCGCAGGCTTTCGAACTGCTGTAAGGATCGTGTCCACCCAAGGCATCTGTTTCACGATAACCATCGACAGTAATGTGATCTTCATAAACTTTGTCGGTCGTTGCATTAACGATGGCGCGAACCGAAGAACAATGGCGGCTGGCTTCAAGAATATTAATCAGGCCCATGACATTGACGTCAAAGGTGTTGACCGGTTCCTGATAACTGCGGCGCACCAATGGCTGTGCCGCAAGATGAAATACGATTTCCGGTTTCTGTAAATCAAATACTTCTTTTACTGCGGAGGCATTGCGGATATCGACGCGGTAATCGGCAATGTCATCCAGAGCGAGTAAATTCCAATGTGACGGTTCGGTATCGGGGTCGAGCGATAGACCTGCAACTTGTGCACCCATGGAACGCAGCCAGAGCGAAAGCCACGAACCTTTGAAGCCGGTATGCCCGGTCACCAGTACGCGCTTGCCGGCATACACGCCATTGAATAAATTATTCAGGGCCATACCTTCCAAGGTGCTGTATTGGTTTGCCAAAATTCTTCAAGTTTGACTTTGTCACGAAGGGTATCCATTGGATGCCAAAAGCCGTTATGGCTGTAGGCTGATAGTTGACCCTCCTTTGCAAGAGTTTCAAGTGGGCCACGTTCCCAAACGCAGTCATCGCCGTCTATATAATGAAGTACTTCGGGTTCGAGAATGAAATAGCCGCCATTAATCCAGGTGC
>JBDTTC010000393.1:0-9510 GCA_039930825.1 Arenimonas sp. | reverse complement strand
CGCTTATTGGCCCGAGAAGTGCGCCAATCGCAATTTGATGCCGGCGCAGTGCCGGATTTCCGCGAAGACACCGTGTCAATCCGCGAAGGCGACTGGCAAGTGGCCGGCATCCCGACCAACTTGCTGGACCGACGCGTCGAGATTACCGGCCCGGTCGAACCGAAGATGGTGATCAATGCTTTGAACTCCGGCGCCAAGGTTTACATGGCCGATTTCGAGGATTCGACTGCTCCTACTTGGGAAAATTTACTCACTGGTCAACGCGCATTACGCAAAGCCGTCACTGGCGATCTGGATTGGATGGCGCCGGACGGCAGTAAACACTACGTGCTGAATAAAGAAAACTTGGCCGTATTGATGGTGCGCCCGCGCGGCTGGCATCTGGACGAGAAACACCTGCAGGCCAATGGCGCGCCGATGTCCGCCTCCTTGTTCGATCTTGGTCTGTTTGCTTTTCATAACGCCAAAACTCAATTCGAAAAACAAAGCGGCCCGTATTTTTATCTTCCGAAAATGCAGTGCATGGAAGAAGCCGCGCTATGGGAAGACGTATTGAGTTTCATCGAAGTACGCCTGGGCTTGCCACTCGGCACCATGAAAGTCACCGTGCTGATCGAAACCCTGCCGGCCGCATTCGAGATGCACGAAATTCTGCACGCACTGCGTTCGCGCATTGTCGGTTTGAATTGCGGTCGCTGGGATTATATTTTTTCCTATATCAAAACTTTCCGTCAGCATCGGGACAAAGTATTGCCCGAACGTGGCCAAGTCTTGATGACGCAACCATTCCTGAAAGCGTATTCGGAATTGCTGATTCAAACCTGTCATCGTCGTGGCGCATTAGCAATGGGCGGCATGGCGGCACAGATTCCGATTTCCGGTGATCCCGAAGCGAACGAAGCCGCATTGAATCGCGTTCGTGCCGATAAATTACGTGAAGTCAAAGCCGGCCATGATGGCACTTGGGTTGCGCATCCGGCCTTGATTAAAGAAGCCATGCAAATCTTCAACGACGGCATGCCGAACGCCAATCAACTCGGCGTACTGCGCGAAGATGTTTCTGTCACCCGAAATGATTTGATCAAACCCTGCCTCGGTACCATCACACAAAAAGGTTTTGAGAACAGCGTTGAAGTGTGCGTGCGTTATCTGGCTTCCTGGCTCGATGGCAATGGCTGCGTTCCAATTCATTGGCTGATGGAAGATGCCGCCACGGCTGAAATTTCCCGCACCCAATTATGGCAATGGCTGCATCACGGCAATTTGCATCTGGATGATGGCTCTGCCGTTGATTTCGCCTTGTTCGAACGCTGCCTGATTTCATTGCCGAGCAAATTGTCTGATCGCATGCGCGTTCCCGGCGCTTCGAAATTAAATGACGCGATTGCCCTGCTCGATGAACTAACCCATGCAGACACACTGGCAGATTTTTTAACTTTACCCGCTTACCAAAAAATCGATTGACTCATCGTAGGAGCGTCCTTTAGGCGCGAAAACCCCGGCGTGATTAGTCGCGCCTAAAGGACGCTCCTACGGGGGGCCAGTACATAACCACCAACGAAGGACACACCATGAGCAAGACACTTCTCTCCGCCGAACAACTGAAACAGGAATGGGCGACTTCGCCGCGTTGGGCCGGCATCAAGCGCGGTTATACCGCTGAAGAAGTCGTACGCTTGCGCGGCACTATTGCCATTGATCATTCGATAGCACGCCTGGGCGCCGAAAAACTTTGGAAATTTCTGAACGAGAAACCGTTCGTCAATGCGCTTGGTGCATTGACCGGCAATCAGGCCATGCAACAAGTGAAAGCCGGTTTGAATGCGATTTATTTGTCCGGCTGGCAAGTAGCTGCCGACGCTAATCTGGCAGGCGAAATGTATCCCGATCAAAGCTTGTATCCAGCCAACTCGGTGCCGCAAGTCGTCAAGCGCATCAATAATTGCTTGCTTCGCGCCGACCAACTACATCATGCCGAAGGCAATGACAGTATCGACTGGCTTCAACCCATTGTGGCCGATGCCGAAGCCGGTTTCGGCGGCGTATTGAATGCTTTCGAATTAATGAAATCGATGATCGAAGCCGGTGCTGCCGGCGTGCATTTCGAAGACCAGCTGGCATCGGTAAAAAAATGCGGACACATGGGCGGCAAAGTTCTGGTGCCGACTCGCGAAGCGGTTGAAAAACTGATCGCTGCTCGTCTGGCAGCCGATGTCATGGGCGTGCCGACCTTGATCGTCGCACGCACCGATGCCGAAGCCGCCGATTTGATCACTTCGGATATCGATGACAACGACAAAGCCTTCTGCACCGGCGAGCGCACCATTGAAGGTTTCTATAAAACCATCCCGGGTTTGAATCAGGCCATTTCGCGCGGTCTGGCATACGCTCCTTACGCTGATCTGATTTGGTGCGAAACCGGCAAACCTGATCTGGCCTACGCCAAGGCATTTGCCGATGCCATCCATGCGAAATTCCCGGGCAAAATGCTGGCCTACAACTGCTCGCCTTCGTTCAACTGGAAGAAAAATCTCGACGATGCCACGATTGCCAAGTTCCAAAAAGAACTCGCCGCCATGGGTTACAAGTTCCAGTTCATCACCCTGGCCGGCTTCCATGCCTTGAATTACTCGATGTTCAATCTGGCCTATGGCTATGCTCGCAACCAGATGAGTGCCTTCGTCGAATTACAGGAAGCCGAATTTGCCGCAGCAGACCGTGGCTTCACTGCCGTGAAACATCAGCGCGAAGTCGGTACCGGTTATTTCGATTCGGTCACCCAAACCATTCAAGGCGGCCAAAGCTCCACTACCGCTCTGAAAGGCTCGACCGAAGAAGAACAGTTCCACCACTGAACCGCTTCCGACCCGCTACAGCAGAAAAGCCACGATGCGATCGTGGCTTTTTTGTGGCCGTAGAAGGCCGCTTGCGGGCGAAATACGTCACAAATGCAGATCCCGGACAAAAGCGGGGCTTTCCTGAATCAGGTTTTTGGTTACACTCAAGCACTTACTCGATTGGTTTAAAGCTGTGATTGAACTAGTGCGATCAAAATCCCGCAAATCTGCACCACAAACTTCGCACCTGCCCTCCATGCTTTCCGATGAGGAAATGCAGGCTTTATGTTCGGTCGCCGTCAGTCGTGCCATGTTGCCGGGCGAGGAATTATTTCGCCGTGGTGATGATGCCAGCAGCATGTATGTCATCGATACCGGCGAAGTCCGTCTAAGTTTCGATGACGGCATTGTTGATAAATTATTGGGTCCGGGACATTTCTTTGGCGAGCTGTCAGTTTTTATCGGTCAACATCAGCGCTTTGCCCACGCCATCGCCGAAGCGCCCGGCATGCTTTATGAAATTACCACCGAGGCTTTTCAGGGCTTGATCAGCAGCCACCCGGCCGTGGTCGCCAAATTCATGCAGCGCAGCTTTACCTATCTGGTTGCCGGCGAACATCAAATGATGCAAAGCCTGCGCCGTCGCAATGAAGACCTGATGCAAACCCTCGACACCCTGCGTCAAACTCGCAGCGAATTGTCGGTCGCGCAGCAATTGGTACGCACGGATGATTTGACCGGATTAGCCAACCGCCGTGGTCTTTATCGCTATATGGATGAAATCGGCCGTCATCCAGTCGCCGGAAAACGCCTGGCGCTGTTGCTGATTGATCTCGACCATTTCAAACAGATTAATGACCGCAGCGGACATCTGGCCGGTGACGCCGCATTACGCGCCGTCGCCGAAGAAGTCCGCCGTATGGCCGGCCCGATGGATTTACCCTGCCGTCTCGGCGGCGATGAATTTGCCTTGGTCCTGCAAGTCGCCGATAGCGGTGAGTTGAGCAATCGTGCCCTCGAATTGATGGCCGCAGTTCGCGGCCTTCGTTTGCCCAGCTTGCGCGAGCACACGCTCAGCATCTGTGTCGGCGGCGCCTTCTGCCACGACCCAGGTGGTTGGTCGCATTGGTACAGCCTGGCGGATACGGCTTTATACGATGCCAAAAAACGCGGTGGTGGCACTTGGCGCGTCGCTGAATAGTGGCCGTGAAACGCCGTTTCCCGCGTTTCCCAATTAAGCGCCCCTGAAATAAATTGATGGCCACCAATCCCTTCACTCCTAGCAAGTCAACGGACCAACCAACCGTCTCGTCGGTGTTGCGCACGGTGCTGCTTTGCGACTGGGCCGATTCAACAAAATTAATCGAAACCCTGGGCGATGCACGCGCTGTTGGCTTGATGCAAAAGCACGACCAGTTTGTACGCGACACCTTGTCGCTTACCCATGGCCGCCTGATCGATAAATCCGATGGCATTCTTGCTTTATTCGAACGCCCGATCCAGGCACTCGATTTTGCATTGCGCTACCAACAACAAATGCGTCTCTGGGGTGCCGAATATCAGCAAGCGATTCAAGCACGCATCGGCATCCATGTTGGCGATGTGATGACTTGGGAAAATGCACCCGATCAGATTGCTGCAGGTGCCAAACCACTCGAAGTCGAAGGTTTTGCTAAGCCGGTCGCTGCCCGCTTGATGGGCTTGGCGATGCCCGGTCAAATTTTATTATCGGGCATGGCCCAGAGTTTGGCGCAACGCGCACAACTTGAGCTGGGCGAACGCGGACAAAAACTACGCTGGATATTGCATGGTCGTTACACCTTCAAAGGCGTTCCTGCGCCGATGCTGGTACACGAAGTAGGCGACCCCGAGTTCTCGCCACTGCGCGCTCCGGCTTCCACCCAAAAAGCCTGGCGGGAAATTCCACTTTGGCGTCGGCCACCTGTATTGGCTTTGGAAGTTTTATTGACCACCGGTTTGATCGGCGGTTTTATCTGGAGCACGTTTCAAAGTCCGCCAGCGATTGCTTTCTATGAGCGCGACTGGATCGTGATGGGGGATTTGCAAAATCTGACCCGCGAAAAAATGTTTGATGATTCGCTGGATACCGCATTGCGTATCGGCCTTGAACAATCGGCTTACGTCAATGTGATTTCAGACAGCCAAGAAGATGAAGCACTGAAACGCATGCAGCGTGAGGGGCAAGGCATTGATCGACAAGTAGGCACCGAATTGGCATTGCGCGAAGGTGCCAAGGCTTTGGTATTGCCTACTTTGACCGAAAGCGGTGGCCATTTACGCATTAGCGCCGAAGTCATCGACCCGAATTCCGGTGTTACGGTTTATACCGAGAGTGCAGAAGCAACAAATGGCGGCAATGTGCTACCTGCACTAGATCACGTGCTGGAGAAACTTCGTAAGCGATTAGGCGAGCCTATCAATCTGGTGGATCAAAGCAAACCGCTGCAGCAAGTGACGACCCCGAGCATGGAAGCATTGCGCGCCTATACGCTCGGGCAAGAAGCAAAAAAAAATGGCAGCCTTATCGAAGCGCGTAACTTGAATACCACGGCACTGAGTCTGGATAAAGATTTTGCACTTGCATACATTGCACTTGGCTCGTTGGACTACATCGAAAATGATCTTATTAACGCTCAAAAAAACTGGTCAATCGCAGAAACAAAACGATCGCGATTGAGTTTGCGCGAAATAATGTGGCTGGATGCGACCAGTAGTGTTTTATCACCGCCAAAAACAATGCTTCCAAAATGGAAGGCGTTGGTTGCCATGTATCCAGATGAATATCTCGCTTACTATAACTACGCGTACTTTTCACTTTCAGACAATCTCGATTATCAGAACGGGTTAGATTTTTTGACACCTGCATATGCCACACAAAACCCCAACCGTTCAGCTGCATATTACTTGAGAGGTGTATTGAATCTGGCGGTGAATAAACCCAACGAGGCCAAAAAAGCATTCGAGCAATCACAAACACTAAGCGCATCCAGTTACAGCATTGACCATGCTGCCGTCTACGCTGTTGATAGAAACTATAGCGAAGCCTTGAAGATATTGGGTCAACAAGACAGTAGCAGCACAAAGGCGCCAAGTCTTTATCAAAACCAAGCCAGATTGATGTATTCATTGGATCAGGGGCGTTGGCAAGAGGCAATTGCAAAAGCAAATGAAATTCAAGATATTGCCAAAACAGAATCTCCAGAGCTGCTATTGAACTTTCGTCGAATGGAGCTTGCGATACGCAGCTACTATCCCGATTCAAATTTTACTGCGGACTTGAAAGCATATATCGATGATATAAATCGAAAGCTAAATCAAGATAGTTTGGTACCAAGAACAAACGAGCTTTTTAACCTGATGGTTGCTGGTATTATGGCAGCAAGGCACAATGATATCGAGACAGCTTCTACGATACTTCGTCAAGTGAAAAATGAAGTACAACAAAGCGAGCAACCGAAATTAATCAGCATGTCTACCTGCCTAGAATCAGAAATATTGCTAGGGCAAGGCAACGTAAAAAAGGCTCTTTTAATCCTAAACACTCATATTCAACAAGGCAAAGAGCTCTATTATTCCCATGCTCTGCGTTCCCGCGCTTTAATGGCAGCAGGACAGAATAAACTGGCTCTGCAAGAAGCTGAGTGGCTAGTTGCTTATCGTGGCCGCGCCTATATTGAACTTAATAATCAATCGCTGTGGGATCCAAGCACCATCATCGAATCCAATCTGGCAATACTAGACGCGGCGACTATAGAAAAAAGGCTTGGTCGATTTGACCAAGCCGAACGTCGAAACAAAGTATTTTTAACCGTATGGCCAGAGCGCGAAGCGCAAAACATCGCTAACCAGCAGACAAAGACTCGCTGATTTACGCTTGAAGTCTAATCGGACTATATTGAGCCTTACTGGAAAGAAATTGTTTCTTCAGCTCATCACGACTAGCTTTAATAGCTTCCGGACTTGCGAGTTTGTCGCATTTCATGCACATCCAAGCACCTTGGTCTTCACCACCTGCTTTCGCCGCTGCGTCATGGCCTAAATAAGCCAAGGCAATGCGCGGGTTTTTTTGAAACGCTGCACGAAATTCATTATCACTGCTTAATTTATCAAGCAATTTATCTACGAGTTCTTCGGAAAGTTGAAACGGCATGGTCGAACCCCCTGTTTATTTGTTAATTATCAAGCCTTGTTACAAGGCCTAGGTACCAAAAAGGCTGCGCGCCTGCCAAATGGCAGGGCAACGCAGCCTCAGACTATACCGATTATCCCCAACCAAGGTTTGGAAGACTTGTTAAATATCGTTACTTTCCTGACGAGGCCACTGCTTTCAATGTGATTGGGTGCATCTTGGCTCTTTCAGCAAGCAGCTGGATACGCAAAGCATCTCGACTTATCCTGATCGACTGAGTACCCGCCAATGCTCAGACGGTAACGATATATATTCTGCATCAACACAAACCAATCCGGCCGCCGGATAAGCACAAGGGAAATGCATGTTAATCAAGCGCTGTACGCAACTGATGATCGAATTGGATGGCGAACAACGCTTTGCATTGCAAAGCCTGCTTTCAGGGGGTGACGGTCTGGATCGCACACCACGCTGGATGGCTTATGCGGCTCATCTGGATTCATCCGTGCAAGTGAATCTGACAGAACTTAAAGCACTTGAAAGCATTAGCACCGACACGCCGACACAGTGGTCCGCACTGGTCGATGAATATGGCGAACAGCTGATTGCCGACCTGTTGAAAAAAGGCTTGCTGCTAAGCGACCAAGCCGACCATGCTTCGTGGCGCGAACGTGACCAGGTAGTTCGGGATGTGGCGTGGTGGCCCCCAGCTGCAATCGCTATGGCACATGGCCGCTGGCAAGACATCGATATTGGCGCACGCAATGAACGTGGCCTCATGATGACCAGCCAGGAGATGGTCGATGCCTTCGGTTCCGCACCTGAAGCCGAATATCGACGCAATGAAAATACTCCGCCGCTTTCTTTGGCAAAACCAAAACAAACCGATTTCAACGAAATATTGTCGAAACGCAAAACCTGCCGCAATTTTGATCCCGACCAACAAATTTCCGCCGAAGATTTAGCCACGATGTTGCATCGGGTCTGGGGTGCCATAGGCACTTTAGAATTAGCGCCAGGTGCCGTTGCCGTGAAAAAGAATTCACCTGCCGGCGGCGGCTTGCATGCCACCGAAGCCTATGTGCTGGTACAGCGTGCCGAAGGATTGCAGCCTGGCATCTACCATTATTTGTCGATGCGACATGCACTAGAACCTATGCATTCTTTCAACAAGGAAGAGATGCGTGAATTTATGTACCGCTGCGTCGCAGGCCAAGATTGGTTTCAAGACGTACCAGTGATGGTCGTGATGGCAGCCCGTTTTGATCGATTGTTCTGGAAATATCGCCGACACAGCAAAGCCTGGCGTGTGGTGCATCTGGATGTCGGCCATCTATCGCAGACCATGTATTTATCGGCAGCCGATCTGGGGCTTGGCGCGTTTGTCACTGCCGCGATCAATGACCATGCGATCGAACAAGCGCTGGGCTTGCAGACCTTGAAAGAAGGTGCGATTGCAATCGTCGGCTTCGGCCCACGTCTGCCCAATAACACGACATTGGAATTAGATAATTTGACGCCGATCGTCATTCCGTAGGGGCGATTCAACGATTGCCGCAAATCAGACGTCGCCGTCTTGCAGCCAACCTTCGCCAGTACCGCGATGAAAGGCTTTATCGCTGAGCAGAACTTGACCGGCTGGTGTACTTTCCTGGCCAGCCATTTGTTCATAGTACGGAATGAAATCCGGCAGAGTCGCATCAAATAATTGTTGATAACTATCAATCACGAAATAGGTTTTTTGATAGGTATCGATGCGGTAGCGCGTATTCATGACGCGCAATAAATCAAAACCGATACGATTGGGTGCGTCCGACTCCAGGCAATGAATGCTCTCGCCTTTCGAACTCAAAATACCGGCACCATAAATTCGCAGGCCTTCGCTGGTGTTGATCAAGCCAAATTCGACCGTGTACCAATACAAGCGTGTTAATTGAGATAAGGCTTCTGGGCCCAGCGAGTGTGCTTTAACGCCACCCTTGCCATAGGCTTCCATGTAATCGGCAAATACCGGGTCCATCAATAAAGGCACATGACCAAACAGATCATGAAATAAATCCGGCTCCGATAAATAATCGAGTTGATCGGGTTTGCGAATCCACCACGTTACCGGAAAACGGCGATTAGCCAGATGATCAAAAAAAACGAGCTCCGGTAACAAGCCTTCGACCGCAATTATTTCCCAGCCGGTTTTCGCTTTTAGCTGTGCATTTAGATCTGAAAATTTTGGAATACCGTGCTCGCCCATGCCCATTGCATCCTGGGTTTGCAGAAACTCTTTGCTTGCACGCCCCGGCAATAATTCGCGTTGCCTTTTGAACAAGGTTGCCCAGACTTCATGATCGGTTTTGGTATAACTATCCCAAGGCTGGTCCACCACCGCCGTCGTATAAACCGGTACATAGCCTTTGTCGGTTATTTGATGTTCGATGCGATTAGGCGTGCTCATGCCTACAGTGTAACGCTTCGGTGTGGCCAAAACAAAATCAGAACGGTAGGGGCGATTCTTGAATCACCCCTACC
>JBDTTC010000392.1:0-3832 GCA_039930825.1 Arenimonas sp. | reverse complement strand
GGTGTCGGCCTGCCCCGGCAAGCGGGCAGACAATTGCGGCAATGCTGCTTCAAGAGCATCAAGCTCGCCGGCTGCGATGGGTTTCCGGTCGGTCGCGCTGATCATCGCCTGCATTTCCTGCAACAGGCTTTGCCGTACGTTGATCATTTGCGAATCGCGAATATCGGAAGCGACTTCATTGGCCAGTCGCATGGCGCGCAATGCGCCCGGCAAGTCACCGTCAACATGGATGCGTGCATCCGACAGAACCAGTAATAACTCGAGTGCTTCCAGTTGTACCGATTGTCTTGAATTATTTTGTTCTTTCGCCATTTCGCGAATGTTTTCTTCAAGAATGGCGGCACGTTGATTTACGCCAAGTACCTCATCACGCAACAAGCCCGTACGCGATTGCGCATCTGCCAGTTTCTTTTCCAGATTTTGTTGCAGACGTTGCGCGCGCTGCAATTGTTGTTCGGCATTGAGCAATCTTGCATCCAGTGCTTCGGGACTTAAATCGACGGCATCGACCGGAGCCACCGGTTTTGTCCAAGGCTGCCACAGAACAATTGCAAGCACTGCCGCCACCAGCAACAGGATAAAAATCCATAGCCCTGGACGCCGGAAGACGGATCCGGAAGCTTCGGTATTGGTTTCGCTATCGTCAATCACGGTATCGGCTCTTCTTTGATTGCCGACATGCTAGCGCACCTGCTGCGTTTGCACATGCACCAAATGCTCCAACATGACCCCGGGCTGCGCAGAATTACTTACAGTCGTATTTGCAATACCAGTTTTGCGTATCAGACCCTCCAAGCGGGAGCTGCTCGCTATCCATAAGCCCCGCTTCATGATTTCCTGCGTGGCTGCCGGAATCTGCTGCCAAAAAGATTCAAACACTTCGTAACTGCTGCACAAAACCGCAAAGGGTTGGTTAAGCGTAGAGAGTCGGCGCAATTTTTTTGGCGTGATTGCGATCGTTCTGCGTTGGTAAACATGGGCAGTGCTTACCATTGCGCCGCGTTTGACTAGTTCGGGTTCGATCAGGCCGCGGCCACCTGGAGCGGTAAGCAAGCCGATGTGCTTGCCGCGGATGTCTTGCAATCCGGGTAAGGCCAATAGGGACTCGGAGTCGGCGCCATCGGCGGATGTGATGATTTCCGAAACACCGTTTTTTTTCAATATCGATGCTGTGCCCTGGCCGATGGCATACCAACTACTTTTTTCGGGAATGTAAAAAACCGGAGATTTTGCCGCGAAACGAGCTGCCGCCGGACTTGTGACGATAAGCCGATTGCAAGTCAGCGCTTTTTTTAAATCGGCATCGTTTTCGATTGTTTTCAATTTGATGCTAGAGCAAGACAAAAACTTTGCTCCGCGCACTTTGCTTGCACAGTGCGCCACCGCATGTTGTCCCGAAGGGCGCAAGGACAACACAGTCCATTCACGCAGTGGCAAGTTAAGGTGTCTGTCAGGCATGCTAATAGCTTGGCATAAATAGGGTTTGAACATGAGTGCTGTATTAAATACGCTGGATCGCGAAGCCGAGTTGCATGCATTAAATGCGGACTTTTCGACAATGCCGCCAGTCAATGCGATGGCAATCAGGGCAACAAAATTCGATGCTGGCGTGTTATCGGTTTCTGCACCACTCGCCAATAACGTTAATGACAAAGCCTGTGCCTTTGGCGGAAGTCTGGTCAGTGTGATGACGATGGCTTCCTGGGGCTTGTTGTCCGAACTGTGCAGACGTGAACAGATTCAAGCCGAGGTCTATATCGCCGACACTCAGGCCCGTTTTTTGGCGCCGCTGTTTGGGGACTTGAATGCACAAGCCAGCCTGCATACAGACACCGACTGGAAAGTATTTTTGCAGACCTTGCGAAGCAAAGGCCGTGCACGGGCAATTGTGCAATCGCAAATCAAAAATGAACAAGGGCAAACCATGTGCGAAATGACAGCACGATTTGCCGCAATCCGCAGTAAAAATGAGTAAGCTGTGATTCTTGCCACCGCTTGATCATCAAACCATGAAAAAAATCTTTTTAGTTTTGCTGGCCTCCGTATTTCTTCTGGCGATCGGGCCGGCTGATGCCAAATCGAAACGATCCCAGGCAAAACAACTCGAAATCGTCCAGTTTAAATATTCTGCGGCGATCCGCTGGAATGAATTCGAAATGGCATGGAGCCATGTTGATCCCGTGTATCGCAAGGAACATCCGCTAAGCGATCTGGAAAAAGAACGTCTGAAGCAAATCCAGATTACCGGTTATGAAGAAAAGACCCTCGAGCCCTTGGAAGACGGCAGTATCGAGCAAATGGTGGAGATTCGCCTGATCAATCGAAACACGCAGATCGAGCGTATCGTCATGGATACTCAGGTGTGGCGTTGGGATGGGGTGGCTAAACGCTGGTGGCTAGCGACCGGGCTGCCTGATTTTAGTCCGAAATCATTTTAGGGTTATGCGCCAAAGACTAAAAAACACGAATTTAATCAACCGGCTCGGGGGAATGGTTTTTCAATTGTAAGTAGCGGGGTGAGTCATGCGGACTGCCATTTTCATACTTGTAGGTTTTGCGTTATTGGCACTGCTGCTTGCGATTGCGAAAAAGTTCAAACCCGGCATTGCCGCCGCTGCGGCCATTGCCGTGCCCTGCTTTGTAGTTTTATGGGGCATTGTTGCAGCCGCTAATATGTGGATCGGAGTCAGCCAAGCTGGTTATGCGGTGATGGAAGAGTTGCCGATTTTCCTGGTTATTTTCTTATTGCCGACCGCAGCGGCATTGCTAATCAAGTGGAATTGGCGTTAGCGCAAGAGGCTGAATATGGGAAAAAGCAGGCTGGAAGCATTTAGTGACGGCGTTTTGGCCATCATTATCACCATCATGGTGCTGGAGTTGAAAGTACCGCACGGCGAAACTCTGGTTGCCTTGAAGCCTCTGGTTCCTGTCTTTCTAAGTTATCTACTGAGTTTTATCTATATCGGTATTTACTGGAACAACCATCACCATCTGTTGCATGCGACCCAGCACGTGAATGGCGCGGTGATGTGGGCCAATCTACATTTGCTATTTTGGCTTTCGCTGCTGCCGTTCGTAACCGGTTGGATGGGCGAAAACCATTTTTCTTCAACGACAATCGCTTTATATGGTGTGGTTCTGCTGATGTCGGCAATCGCGTTTTTTATCCTGCAACGCACGATAATTTCACATCAGGGAGAAGGCTCTTTGGTGGCCAAAGCAGTAGGTCGTGATCTGAAGGGCAAGCTTTCGCCGGCCATTTACCTATTGGCGATCATCCTGGCTTTACTTGAAGTGCCGATGGCAGGCCTGCTTTACGTGTTCGTAGCATTGATTTGGCTAATCCCCGATCGCCGGATCGAGCGGGTTTTGAGCGAGCATTAATCGGCTTCAGCCAGAATCGGACGCCAAAAGCCAATAATAAAGCAGCAAGGCACAATAAAACTTGGCGTGGGAGCCACACACACGGATAATGCGCGTCCCAGTCATTTCTGCTGATTTTCCATGAATTTTGAATCACTACAAACGTTTGCCAGCCAAAGCCCGATGCTTTCCGTGGCATTTGTCGGCTTGACGATTGCGATTATCTATACCGAAATTGCCCGCTTTTTTACCGGCTATAAAACAGTCAATCCTGCAGGTCTGACCGCACTGATCAATCGTGACGATGCCCAGGTATTTGATGTAAGCGCCATTGCCGATTTCGACAAAGGTCATATTGCGGGTGCAAAAAACATTGTATTGAGCCAAATTGCCCCAGACAACAAACTGCTCGCCAAAGCGAAAGATCAGCCGGTTGCGCTGGTTTGCCGCACCGGAATGCAGTCTGCCG
>JBDTTC010000391.1:0-4698 GCA_039930825.1 Arenimonas sp. | reverse complement strand
GACGTGCAGACGCTTGAACTCCAGGAGTAAATAACATGGCAAAGAAAGTAGTTGGTTATATCAAGTTGCAAGTGAAGGCTGGCCAAGCCAATCCTTCGCCACCGGTTGGTCCAGCCTTGGGTCAGCGCGGTCTGAACATCATGGAATTTTGCAAAGCGTTCAACGCGGCAACTTCCAAATTGGAACCGGGTCTCCCGACTCCAGTCATCATTACCGCTTATTCCGACCGTACCTTTACCTTCGTGACCAAGAGCACGCCGGCAACCGTATTGTTGAAAAAGGCAGTCGGCATCACTTCGGGCTCTAAACGTCCGAACACTGACAAAGTCGGCAAGGTAACCCGTAAACAACTCGAAGAAATCGCGAAAGCGAAAGAACCCGATTTGACAGCAGCTTCGCTCGATGCAGCAGTGCGCACCATTGGTGGCAGCGCTCGCAGCATGGGCCTGATTGTGGAGGCTTAAGACATGGCTAAGATCACTAAACGTTTCAAGGCTATGCAGAACACTGTCGTTCCAGGCAAAGCTTATTCAATCGACGAAGCTCTGAAAATTATTCAAGGCAACAGCAAAGCAAAATTTGTTGAAGCTGTTGACGTCGCCGTGCGTCTTGGCGTTGATGCCAAGAAATCCGACCAGCAGGTTCGCGGCTCTACCGTGTTGCCAGCCGGTACCGGTAACTCGGTACGCGTTGCCGTATTCTGCCCTCCGGGCGCGAAAGCAGACGAAGCTTTGGCAGCCGGTGCAGAAGTCGTTGGCATGGATGACCTGGCCGACAAAATGTTGGCTGGCGATATTAACTATGACGTCGTGATTGCTACTCCGGACGCCATGCGCGTTGTCGGCAAACTCGGTACTGTGTTGGGCCCACGTGGTCTAATGCCTAATCCGAAAGTCGGCACCGTTTCCGCAGACGCAGCCGGTGCAGTCCGTAATGCCAAAGCGGGTCAGGTTCGTTACCGTACCGACAAAGCCGGCATCATTCATTGCACGATCGGTAAGGCAAATTTCGAAGCTGCTGCATTAGCGGGTAACTTGCAAGCCCTATTACTTGACTTGATCAAAGCCAAACCATCGTCGGCCAAGGGTCAATATCTGCAAAAGATTTCGTTGAGCTCGACCATGGGTCTGGGCGTAACGGTTGATCAATCGTCGCTGACGCTTAAGTAATTAGACATAACGCCATCGGGAGTGTCGCCCCGATGGTTTGATTTTGAAGGCGCTGCCCGGTGCGAGCCGGGCAAGCTATCAAAGACCGCAGGTGCGAACAGCGCACACCAGCGTCGGGCAAGGAAGCTTGAAGATTGTATTGGCAAGGATTCGCCGTTGGTGAAAGCGAGCTCGCTTAATGTTTGCGAAAGCATGCCGGCGTAGATGGTGCAGCCCTCTGGATTTTCATTTTGAATTTTTCTGGAAAGGCCACCAATGGGATGTCCGCAAGGGCGTCCACGATGCCGAAGGATTGGTATCGCTTAGGACCACAATTGGCAGGAGCCGAAAGTGGATTTCAATTGGAGGAGTAATTAATGGCTCTCAATCTGTCACAGAAGCACCAAGTTGTTGCTGAAATAGCAGACGTT
The DNA here is from genome assembly GCA_039930825.1 of Arenimonas sp. Taxonomy (GTDB): domain Bacteria; phylum Pseudomonadota; class Gammaproteobacteria; order Xanthomonadales; family Xanthomonadaceae; genus Arenimonas. Next base: position 3,119 of record JBDTTC010000391.1, on the reverse strand, counting down.
GCATCGAAAGCTCAATCCTTGGTTGCAGCCGAGTACGCAGGCGTCACGGTCGGTCAAATGACCGCCATGCGCAAGAAGGCTCGCGAAACCGGCGTGTACTTGAAAGTTGTCAAGAATACGTTGGCTGAGCGCGCCGTCAGTGGTACCGAATTCGAGAATGTAAAAGATTCTCTGACCGGTCCATTGCTGTATGCGTTCTCGATGGAAGACCCTGGCGCTGCCAGTCGTCTGATCAAGGAATTTGTAAAAATCAACGACAAGCTACAAGCGAAGATCGTTTCCATTGGCGGCACGATGTACCCGGCTACGCACGTTGATGTGCTGGCTTCGTTGCCAACCCGCGATCAAGCATTGGCCATGGTGGCCCGCGCTCTTTCCGAACCTGCGGCTATGTTCGCTCGTGCGGTCAAGGCTATAGCCGACAAACAAGGTGGCGGCGAAGCTGCACCTGAAGCCGAAGCTGAAGCCCCAGTCGAAGCGTGATGGCATCAGCAACACGATGCATTCCCAAACAAACCAGTAAATAAATTTAGAGGTAAACACAATGTCCCTTTCCAATGATCAAATCGTTGAAGCGATTGCCGGCAAAACCCTGATGGAAGTGATGGAGCTCGTTCGTGCCATCGAAGAAAAGTTCGGCGTTTCTGCTGCTGCCCCAGTGGCTGCTGCCGGTCCTGCCGGTCCTGCTGCTGCTGTTGAAGAACAAACCGAATTCACCGTTGTTCTTAAAGCAACTGGCGAAAAGAAAGTTGAAGTAATTAAAGCTGTCCGCGCCATCACTGGCCTGGGCTTGAAAGAAGCGAAAGACCTGGTCGAAGGCGCACCGCAAACCGTTAAGGATGCAGTGTCCAAGGCCGACGCCGACAAGTTCAAGAAAGAACTCGAAGCAGCTGGCGCAACTGTCGAACTCAAGTAAGCAATTACTTGCTTCGCCGGTGTGAATTGGCGAGTAAAGGCTGGGAGCGAAAGCTCCCGGCCTTTAGCCGTTAATCGACGCCGTAAGCAACACGCAACAATTTTCACGAGTTGTCAGTCGGAAGTAGCGGGAGAAGGCGTGCTAGTGCCGGCAATACTAGCGATTTCCCACTGACAATTTACTTTTCTGTTTTACCTGCAGATCAGCAATCTGCATATCAAAATGAGGCGATAGCTCCCATGAACTACTCCTTCACCGAGAAAAAGCGCATCCGTAAAAATTTCGGCAAACGCCGCGATGTTTTGGATGTCCCTTATTTGCTCGCCATCCAGATGGACTCTTACCGTGAATTCCTGCAGGAATTCTCGCCAACGGCAAATCGCGAAGATCGCGGTCTGCACGCTGCGCTGAAATCGGTATTCCCGATTTCATCCTACTCCGGCAATGCCGCGCTCGAATATGTGAGTTATCGCTTAGGCGAGCCACCGTTCGATGAACGCGAATGCCGTAACCGTGGCCTCAGCTACGGAGCGCCTTTGCGCGTGACTGTGCGCTTGGTAATTTACGATCGTGAATCGTCCACCAAAGCTATCAAGTATGTAAAAGAACAAGAAGTCTACATGGGCGAATTGCCTTTGATGACTGGCAATGCCACCTTTATCGTGAACGGCACCGAGCGCGTTATCGTGTCGCAGCTGCATCGTTCACCGGGTGTGTTCTTCGACCACGATCGTGGCAAGACTCATAGTTCGGGCAAATTGCTGTATTCGGCTCGCATCATTCCTTACCGTGGTTCGTGGTTGGATTTTGAGTTCGACCCGAAAGATTGCGTTTACACCCGTATTGATCGTCGCCGTAAATTGCCGGTCTCGATTCTATTGCGTGCGCTGGGTTACAACAACGAAGAAATGCTCAATATTTTCTTCGACATCAATACTTTCCACATCGCCAACAAAGATAGCGTGGAATTGGAATTGGTACCTGAGCGTCTGCGCGGCGAAACTCTGAACTTCGATCTCGTGGTCGATGGCAAAGTTATCGTTGAAGCGGGCAAGCGTATTACCGCACGTCACGTCAAATTGCTCGAACAAGCGAACATTAAGACACTCGAAGTGCCTGATGAATACTTGATCGGCCGCATTTTGTCGCACGATGTTATCGACACCAGCACTGGTGAGTTATTAGCTACTGCCAATGACGAACTCAATGACACGTCGCTGGTAAAACTGCGTAAAGCAGGCGTCGCTCAAATCGGTACCTTATGGGTGAACGATCTGGATCGCGGCCCATATATTTCGAACACCCTGCGTATCGATCCGAGCAAAACACAGCTCGAAGCGCTGGTCGAAATTTATCGCATGATGCGTCCAGGTGAGCCGCCGACTAAAGAAGCGGCTTTGAACCTGTTCTACAATCTGTTCTTCACCTTCGAACGTTACGATCTATCGAGCGTTGGTCGCATGAAGTTCAACCGTCGCGTTGGTCGTAGCGAAGTGACGGGTGCATCGGTGTTGTTTGATCATAAATATTTTAGTAATCGTAACGACGAAAACTCGAAGAACCTCGTGAAAGAACGCGGTGAAACTTCCGATATTCTCGAAGTGATCAAAACCCTTTGCGAAATTCGCAATGGTCGCGGTCAGGTAGATGATATTGATAACTTGGGTAATCGCCGTGTCCGTTCGGTCGGTGAAATGGCCGAAAACGTATTCCGCGTTGGCCTGGTCCGCGTTGAACGTGCAGTGAAAGAACGTTTGTCCCTGGCTGAATCGGAAGGCCTGACGCCGCAAGAATTGATCAATGCCAAACCTGTTGCGGCAGCAATCAAGGAATTCTTTGGTTCCTCGCAGCTGTCGCAGTTCATGGATCAAACCAATCCCCTCGCAGAACTGACCCACAAACGCCGGCTTTCCGCCCTCGGCCCTGGAGGTCTGACCCGCGAACGCGCAGGTTTCGCAGTGCGGGACATTCACCCGTCCCACTACGGCCGGATTTGCCCGATCGAAACACCAGAAGGCCCCAACGCCGGACTCATCGGCTCCTTGGCAACCCACGCCCGCGTCAACCCCTACGGCTTCATCGAAACTCCTTTCTACCCAGTCGAAAAAGGACAGGTGCTGCGCGACAAAGCCCCGGTTTACATGACAGCCGATGAGGAAGACGACTTGCGCGTCGCCCCCGGAGACATCAGCCTCGACGAAAA
>JBDTTC010000390.1:0-2604 GCA_039930825.1 Arenimonas sp. | reverse complement strand
CATGCATTCAATTATGGATTTGAGGCGATGCTATTTAATGGCTTCGGAACCCTTGTTGTTTTCGGAACAAGCTGGGTTGTTTGGTTTACCTTGCTCTTGGAGTTAATTGTTTTCTCAGCCATGTTGTTTGCCGCTATTGGATCATTTCGTAAATATGAAATAAGAATACGTGCAAGGCGCATAAATGCCATTCGGAACATGGCCAAGTTAAAACAAGTTGAGAAGACTACAAAAGCAATGGATCAAGCATTTTCCAAATGGACTGGTTTGTTTTCACCGCTCGTATTGCCAATCGGATTTTTCTTGGTTTCATTATTGTCTATTTTGTTTTCAGATTATCAAGCAATTCAGTCCGCAAAGAGGACAATTGAAAAAGCACGTAAGTTTGACTCTTCTTCGCATATTGTTGGATTGTCGAATGGGAGAACAGTAAATCTAGGACCATTGATAGGTTGTGATGATTTCATCTGCATCTATATGGCAAAAGATCGTGCTGTCGTGATTAAGCGGGACCTTATCAATGCCGAAACAGCTGCGTTTCCATTATCTAAATAAGCGACGTAGCCCGGATGAAGCTTCGCGTAATCCGGGAACAGCTTGCTTCGAACTTCCCGGATTGCGCTGCGCTGCATCCGGGCTACATGAAATGCTCGTGAGCTGGGCCTTCAACAAAATAAACGCGATAAGGTGGGCAACGGCTTATCCCGATACGCCCGCAAGCAGAGTAAACTTCTCTCCGCCAATTCAAGGAACAGAGCGCAATGGCCTTATATCGGGGAAGAATGAGTTTGATGCGCATCATTTTATGGTGCACTTTGTTGGCGACCATTCTTGCGGCCTATTTTTATACTTCCGATGCCAATCTGGCAGAACGTGTCGGTTCAGCGTTGATTCGGGAAAAGCTGTCGCCCGAGGAAATGGATGCTGCCAATTACACGAAGTTTCAAGAAGAAGTCGAAGCTAAAATTGACAGAATCAAAGCGGAAGTACCCAAATTAAAAAATCACCCATGGGCAGGTGAGTACTCGGGCGGGATGAGGGGTTACTTGGCAATATCACCCAATCAGGGGGCTGCGGTCATTTCCGGTCCATGCATCGTAATGTATGGCAACAGAAGTTCGGTTCACCAGAATGAAAAAGGCTGGCTCGAACTTTCTCCCGAGAAAAACGAGAAGTTTGGCTATCGTGCGTTCGATGGTGCACTGGTGCCCGTGCATTGGGGTAATCGCCGGTATTTGATTCCCGAAGAAGATCTGCAAAGTTTCACGACGGATATCAACCTAGGCGATGAACCCCGTAACGCGAGTAGTAGTCGTGCCGGCATGTATTACCTGGCCGTGGGCGATGAAGACAAGCCGGTATCGGTGCTACCGGATTTGCCTGCCGACTATCTAAAAAAGATTCGCAGTGTTGCGGTAGAGACGAATGTTAGTGATGTAAAGCTGCTGAAGAACCATCAGTATGATTACAGCTGCGGTCGGGAATATCGTGTCACCTTGGATAAGGGAAGTGCCGATGGATTGGCTAAGGGTGATACTTTGCGCTTGAGCAATACCGGCGATAGCTACGAAAGGATCGATTTGCTTGAAGTACGAAATCAATCAGCCACTGCACTAGTCTTCGTTGCTGCGAAAAACTGTACTGACACGAGTAAATCACCTAACCGAAGCTGGAAATATACAACTGGGGCCTATGTAGCGAAGTAACGCAGCCCGGATAAAGCTTCGCGTAATCCGGGCTACATGAAATGCTCGTGAGCTGGGCCTTCAACACAATATGGTGCGCGCCTAAATCCCGCGTCGAATAAAAACAAAACATAGGGTGCGACCCGGCGCACCGTTTGTTTGATGGTGCGTGGTTGCGTCCAATGCCTCGACTTCGATTTTGGTGCGCTTGAGCGCACCCAATGTTCCTCCCGCGTAAAGGTTGCCGCTATTGGAGAATGCTAATTCGTCATTTTCTTTTTTGATCTTTGCTGCTGTCAGTCTTTTCTTTTTTCGGCCTTCTAAGCAGCAATGAAGGATTCTCTTTCACTTTGGCAGTGACTGCACCCATGTCGGTCACGACCTTCTTGGCGTGGTCCTCAAGTGAAGAAAACTTTTCGATAACCCTCGGCAGCTGCTCCATCAGGGTACTGATGGTGCTCTTTTTTGCGGGAATTTCCGGCACATCGCCCGGCGGTGGTGCCGCCACCAACATCTTGGCCTTGGCGCTACCACCATTAAGTTCGATAAAATATGCACCGGTAATTCCCTTGAACTGAAGCGATGCTTTTGTATCGGTCTTGATAGGTGCGTTCTTGTGCAGCATCAGATCGACTACTACTCGGCTGGGGTCCTCAGGATCGATGGTCATACTCTTGACCATCCCGACATCCACACCCAGGAATTTGACGGGATCGTCCATATTCAAGCCGCTGACCGATTCAGAGAAGTGGATGCGATACAACACGTCGTCCTTGTTGCCCGAGCGTGTTAGCCAGACAAAAAAGAGTGCTATCGCAATCGAGAATCCAATCACGAAAAGCCCTTCAATAAAATAGCGTTTATCCGATTCCATGACCTGATTTCCTTGCGTTAAGCGCGCCCTTAGCCCGTGGACTGT
>JBDTTC010000389.1:0-4909 GCA_039930825.1 Arenimonas sp. | reverse complement strand
GTTGTAATTTTAAATTTGTACTTTCTGTCGGAAATTTAAATATCGATAAACGCTGTTGATTTTATCGCCACGCATCAACAAGAAACGCGAGAATATTGCAAATATATTTAATCACAGTACCGATAGATTCATGAAACACACTTTTTTTTGAACCAGGTACGGCAGAAATATTCCTGGCGATGTAACGGCCACCTTAATCGTTAACTGCTGACTTTTTTTGAAGGGAAAGGAATTTAGCGATGTCTTAGTGCTTTGTATGTGGAGCCTGCCAATGCACAAGCCATTGCCCAGCAGCCGCATTGTGGGCATCGCTCTAGCGCAGCAACTTACTACTATTGCTGACAGCATTAACATAAAATTTATCGAATTCGGCCAAGCGCTTGTCCAGCCTATCAAGTGGAGGCGAACGAAACGGTGCTTTAAAAAAACAAGACGGTCCGCCCAGATTAGGCTTAACCATAAAAATGCATGCAACCACAGTGTTTTACGATTGCATGGAAAACAGGTTTGAATCATTATCTTGATGGTGTATTAGCCTCCAGCCTCACTACCATCGCACATGAGGAAATTCCGTATCAGCAAGAAACTGCCACTGCCGCTCCAGGCCCTACTCGCCGCCCTACCTGATACAGTGACCTCGTCCGTGTTTGTTTGCATATGGCTGTGGCCATTCATGCTGGGGGCCGGCGCAGTCAAAGGTGCGATGTTGACCATGCTGGTCGAATTTTTTCTTGTGCACGCTACCGGCTTTTATACCGGATTCGGGGCGGGCTTTGACAAAACAGGAAACTATCGCTGGCTTGCACTGGCGGGCCTCACGTCGTTTTATATTCTCATGATCGGTGCCTTTGCCTGGGCTTTCGAAGCATGGTGGATGTTGCTGGCATTCAGCTGGTTATTCGTCGGTAAATTATTCTGGATACTAAAGAAACCCAATGACGATCAGACCATGCAGGCCATGGCGGCATGGGCCGGTATGGTCGTGGTTTATCTGTTCGCCTGCTTTTTTACACTGTTGGCAGATATGCCCTATTTCGGAATCAAACCAGAGCTCGTCGCGAGCTTCGGGTTCGACCCCAAAAGCGAAGGCATCTGGGAAAGCGAACCGCATCGCGTCGTCGCCTTTGGCGCTTTATATTTCGGAATATTCGCATTGGTAAAATTGCTTGGGCCGTTCATTGCCGACTGGTGGCGTAATAGAAAAATCGTGCGGTCGCAATAATATTTTTTCTAAAGTGTTATTGAAAACGTTTTTACAGAAAAACTCACATGCCAGTAAAGACGAATTAGGTGAAGAACAGTATCGCCGTTGCGGCAAGTAAAATTTCTAAATTACATGGAGAAGCGATATGACAGCGTTAATAAAAAACACGATTTGTCTTTGGTACAACGGCGATGCCGAAGAAGCGGCACATTTTTACGCCCAAACCTTTCCCGACTCTTCCGTTGGCCGTGTTCACCTCGCCCCCGGCGACTATCCTTCGGGCAAAAAAGACGACGTCTTAACTGTCGAGTTTACCGTTATGGGCATCCCCTGCCTCGGGCTGAATGGCGGGCCTGCATTCACTCACAACGAGTCGTTTTCCTTTCAAGTGGCAACGACTGACCAAATTGAAACCGATCGTTATTGGAATGCCATTGTCGGCAACGGTGGCCAGGAGAGCCAGTGCGGCTGGTGCAAAGATAAGTGGGGTTTGTCGTGGCAAATAACGCCAACCGCTTTGATCGAAGGAACCACCAGCGCCGATAAAGAAGTCGCCAAGCGTGTGTTCGATGCCATGATGAAGATGACTAAAATTGACATCGCTGTCATTGAGGCGGCTAGTCGTGGTTAACAAGCAATGTAGCCCTGCCACACCTTTCATTCCGTCAGGCTCTTCAGTGGCATATCATGCCAAGGATCGTGCCAACCGGCACCAGCAGGCGCGGCAAAAATGAAGCACCATTGGCTCATCACTCTCGCCGTTGCACTGTCTTTCAGCAACCCTACGCATGCCACTAAACCCGATGCTGCAACTCAACGCTGGTGGTCGCACATCGAAGCGCTGGCCAATGATGATATGCGCGGGCGCGATACCGGTAGCCCCGAGCATCGCTTGGCGCAGGAATATGTCGTAAAACTCTTCGAACAAAACGGCTTGTCGGCCGCCGGCGAGCAAGGCTTTTTTCAATCGATACCCTTACAGTCTTATCGCCAGCGCTTGGATAAATCATCGGCCGTCATCAGCCGCAATGGCCGCAAACAAACTCTAGGCTGGCTGCGCGATATCGCTGCCCAGCCGCTAACGGGCTATCCTGCAAACATCCAAGGCAGAATGGTTTTTGTTGGTAGCGATAATGCAAAAGACATCGATGTTAACGGCGCTGTTCTGGTTCGCTTGCTTCCTGCACGTCTTGTCGGCGCACCACCCATTGCAAAGCCACCCACAGGTGCAGTGGCGGTACTCGGCATCGATAGCATTCTCGGCCCCGAACCCAACCGTTGGCCGGTACAAAATGCCACATCAATAACATTCGCCGATTCTGCGCCCGCCAAGCTGGATGGCGTTCCGGTGTTTCGTTTTAATCCCGCTTCGGCACCGTCGCTGTTCAAAGACTCTGGCCACACATATCAAGAACTGCTCGCACTCACCTCTGCCGGTAAGCCTGTGCCGAGTTTTGTTCTACCGGGAACACTTTCGCTGTCCATGCAATACGAAGCCGGTGAATTAAAATCCGATAACGTCATTGCACTACTCCCTGGTTCCGATCCGAAACTGGCCTCCGAGTATCTTGTGCTGACCGCTCATATTGACGGTTACGGTATTGGCGCTCCCTGGGGGAAAGACACTATTTACAACGGTGCCTTCGATGACGCCGCCTATGTCGCCACACTGCTCGACTTCGCACAGCAATTGCACGAGTCGAAAACGCAATTACGGCGCTCGCTGCTTTTCGTGATTGTTACCGGCGAAGAAAAAGGTCTGCTCGGTTCTAAATATTTCGTAAAGCATTTAACGGTTCCGCGTGAACGCATCGTCGCGAATATCAACCTCGACCAACTCAGGCCGGTCTTTCCGCTGCATACCCTTACCATGCATGCCGTGGATGACTCCAGCTTGGGCGACACCGCCAAACAAATCGGTGACGAGATGGGCATCGACATTCAGGCCGACCCGGAACCGCTTCGGCAACTGGTGCGTCGTTCTGATAATTTTCCATTCATGGAAATCGGCGTACCCGCCACCGGTTTTATTTTCGGTTATACGCCGGGAACGGCTGATGAAATCGCCTATCGCCGTTGGTACACCGACCAATATCACACGCCGAAAGACGACTTGAATCAACCCTGGGTTCCGGAAGCCGCCGCGAAGTTCAATACCTTCTTCGCAAAATTTGTCATTGCACTCGCAAATGCCGATGCAAAGCCGGAGTGGAAAGCGGGAAGCGCGTACGCTGCATCACCTGCGAAATAATTCAAGTACAAAAACATAAAAAATAAAACTCGAATCGTTGATACTGCAATGAAACATTAAACGAACGCTAGCTAGCTTGCTAGCACCCTATATTCCAATTTAGTTTACGGAAATCGTAGGGTGCTGCTCCAGCGCACCATGCATGATTCACCAAATTGCCGAATTCAAGTACGCTTTATCGCGTTGATTCACTTCAAATCGTGGGTGTCCAGGATTATTCCACAGGATTATTCTACGGAAGCGATTAATGCACTCTGCCCTTTTTTTAAAGCTAATTTCAAATACTGATGCTATTGGGTATCTTGGAGGGCAACTGAAAGGTGTACGGAAATGGGCGCGCCTTGTTGCGCTGACGAATTTCGATCTCAATCAACGCCAGATCACCCTGAAAGTCAGCGACAAACTCGCTGATCTTTGGCTCGGTGAAATACGGATAGGACAGATTTTCATCGTAATGCCCCAACTTGTCGTACTGAATATTGCTCAGCAAATATTCAAAGGAAGACGCGTATAGCGACACATCCAATGGCGGATACCACTGCAGCAGATCGGTGACGGACTCCAGTTGCGTCAAGCGGGTCGGTGGTAGCTGATAGATGGTTGCAGCCACAGACGGCGCGTACGACATCAACGGATATTGACTGTAATTGGTATTGGCATGTTGCGGGCCGGCGATGTATATCAGCTGGGCAATCACATCGATGAGATAGTCGCGACTGGCGATGCGATACGGCCGGTTTTTATCACCGCTTTCCACCAAGCCATTCATGCCCTGAAAATGGGCGTAGAACGGCGAGGTCATTTCATGGATCCAGTTTTGCAACTCGCCATCTTCAGCAACCGCCATGTCATCGACATAGTAATGGCTGATATAGCTGGCAGTGAACTGACGTATCGCCTTCCAAACCAGGAGCGTGTCGTCACGAAACGGAAAGTTCGGCAGAGCTTCGGCGCATAGCGCACGGGCCTTGAACATTCGATCGGGCCGATTCTCGTCCCAACGCCAGTCAAGACGGGCCTTGGCCACAAGCTTCAGGGTTTCATCAATCGCCGGCCCAATACTGGTAGCAACCACGCCACCTGGTGCAATCAGATCACGTCTGGCGTCGTAATTGATATTGATGTTAAACCGGAAGTGCGGCATCAACAGTTTGTGCAATGGATGGCAATCGGGCAATTGCCGATGTGTGGCCAATATCGCCGGTTCCACCGTCAAGTGGCATTCGCCAAAGTGCGCAATGGATTCATGGTGCATCGCACAGGTTGCATTGGCGAGATACTTCGCCACTCGCCACTTCAGGCCATTGCCATCGTTGGCGTCGCAGCTGTCATTGGGGCTGAAAATCGGCGAGTGAACCGGATCATAGGATTGCGTACACATCACAGCCACCGGCCGTAGCGCGCCCTCGGCATTTTGTGGAAAGCCGTGTGGCGGCGTCGGGTCCCAATAAAAC
>JBDTTC010000388.1:0-9774 GCA_039930825.1 Arenimonas sp. | reverse complement strand
GCCTGATGAGCGTCATTACCGTACTTGGCTTTGATGTAGGCGCAAGACGAATCGGCATTGCTGTCGGCAATTGTATTTCGATGAGTGCGCGTGAAGTCGGCGTGCTGGATGTGTTCGACAATCAGGTCGATTGGGCGAGCTTGAATCGCTGGGTGAAAGAATGGATGCCGCAGGCTTTAGTCGTTGGGGATCCGCAGACACTCGACGGTGGTGATCAAGCTTCGCGCCAGCGCGCCCGGAAATTCGCGATCGAAATTGGTAAACGTTACCAATTGCCGGTCGAGCAAATCGACGAACGTAATTCCTCGATCGAGGCTGCGCAACGCTTTGCCGAAGCGCGCCGCGCCGGCACCAAAAAACGCCACCAAGCGGCCAACCTCGATGCCTTGGCCGCGGTCATCATTGTCGAGCGCTGGTTGAATGAACCTGGTGCGCGCACTTCGATTGATTCCCTTTCTAAAAATTCATCTTCAACAGTGGAGCCGACATGAGCCTGCAATTTTTCCCGGATGGTCGCTTCAAGCATTTTCTGAGTTTGGAAGGTGTACCGCGAAGCGCACTGGAGTATTTGCTTGATTCGGCGCAGCAACTACACGTAAACGCAATGGGCGGGACCGTGCTTCGGCATAATCTGCAAGGAAAGACCGTCTGCAATCTTTTCTTTGAAAATTCAACGCGAACACGTAGTTCGTTTTTGCTGGCGGCACAGCGTTTGGGTGCCGATGTATTTACTTTCGATGCCTCGACCTCATCTGGCAAAAAAGGCGAGACTGATATCGATACTTTAAAAAATCTCGAAGCGATGGGCGTAAATGCATTCGTGATCCGGCATTCGGAAAATGGTGCAGTGGAAAAGCTAGCGCAGGCGGCAAACCCTGGAACTTGCGTCATCAATGCTGGCGATGGCCGTCATCAACATCCAACCCAAGGCTTGCTTGATATGCTCAGTATCCGGCAAGTGAAAGGTCATGATTTTTCAAAATTGAAAATATTAATTGCCGGTGATATCAAGCATTCGCGCGTTGCTCGTTCCGATCTAAATGCATTGCGAACCTTGAATACCGGTGAAGTACGTGTTTGTGGTCCTGCGAGTTTACTACCGGAAGATGACACCATTGCTGGTTGCGAACGATTTGAAGATTTCGATCAGGCGATAAAAGGCGTTGATGTCGTAATGATGCTGCGATTGCAGCGCGAGCGCATGGAAGAAGCGCTGGTCGCCTCGCTGGATAGCTATTTTCGAGATTACGGCTTGACGCAAAAACGTCTTGCGTCGGCAAAGACGAATGCTATTGTCATGCATCCGGGTCCAATGAATAGGGGCGTAGAAATTGCCAACGAAGTGGCGGATGGCCCGCAGTCAATAATTTTGCCGCAGGTGAGTAATGGAGTCGCGGCTCGGATGGCGGTATTAAACGCATTGTTGGCTTGATTTTATTTTTCACGTAGGGGCGCAGCAAGCAGCGCCCCTACAATCAAAACGTTTCGAAATCCCCGTCGCCAAAATCCCAAGTACGGGTGATATGCAGTACATCGATATTGTCGGCAGTTTTCGGCAAAGGTGCAAAAGGCTCCGTTAGCCGCACGATTTTCATCGCTGCCTGATCAATGATCACCACGCCACTGGGCTTATTCAAAACAATGTCTTCAACGCTGCCGTCTCTGCGGATGGCAACGGTCATAGTTAACTTCCCGGACAAGTTTTTGATTCGGGCCTGCTCGGGATAGTTGGCATTGCCGACGCGTTCGACTTTCCTGACCCAGTCGCGCATATAGGAAGCATATTCGTAGGCTTGGGTGCTTGCCGAGATAAATTTCCGTTTAGGCCGTTTGGCATAGAGCTCCTGCTTGCGTTCGATTTCGGATGCCAGGCGTGCCATTTCCAGGCTTTGTTGCATCAATTCCCTACCAGTAGGTAGTTTTTGAGGCGTCGTAATCGGGTGCTCTTCCGGTGTGATGGTTTTGATCTCGCTATCAGCCGTGGTGCTGAGAACCCGCTGTTTAGCATCCGGCTCAAGTACAGGCGCCTGTTGAGTCATCTGGATCGGAGCAATTCCTGGGTCGGGCTTGGGTACGCTAGCCAACTGGTTATCACGCGGCCGGCGAGCCTCATCCTTGTCACCACCCCCTTTATTGTTCGCTTGTGCGATAAAGTCGGCCTGTTTGGGCGCTTCGGTGGTTTGAGTCTCAGTCAGAATGACGTCCAGTGTTGGCATTACCGGTGCAGCGTCTTCCAGGCTAAACCCAACGCCCAGAATGACAATGCCGTGCAGAATTGCAGCCAAGGCCAGTGTCGCGCTCAGGCGCTCGTTGGGGCCGATCTTGGGGGCAACTAGTGGCGCTGCGGTGGTTAAATCAGGAGTGCCGCTCAAGTCGTACCTCAATGGCGTCAAACATCTGGCCTGCAATATTCAACCCGAATTGTTTATCCAATTCACGAATACAGGTGGGGCTGGTCACATTTACCTCGGTCAGATAATCGCCGATGACGTCCAATCCGACAAAAATCATGCTGCGTAGTTTCAATTCCGGACCGACTTGAGAAGCGATCCAACGGTCGCGATCACTTAGCGGTCGGCCTTCGCCGCGCCCGCCCGCAGCTAAATTTCCTCTAAAATCAGTGCCTTGTGGAATACGAGCAAGGCAGTAAGGCACCGGCTCTCCATCAATCATCAAAATACGCTTGTCGCCCTGAGTGATTTCCGGAATATACCTTTGCGCCATCACGAGAGCTCGACCACCCTCTGTCAGGGTTTCGATAATGACGTTGAGATTGGGGTCGCCATGCTTCGTTCGAAATATGGAGCGTCCGCCCATTCCGTCCAGGGGTTTGAGCACCAATTCGCCGTGGGTTTCCGCAAAAGCTTTCAATTCAGCCTTATCGCGGCTAACCAGAGTTTCAGGGCAGCACTGCGGAAACAACAGCGCCGCGAGTTTTTCATTCATGTCACGCAGGCCTTGCGGATCATTCACGATCAATACGCCGTCTTTTTGCGCAAGACTGAGAATGATGCTGTCGTGTAAATAATTCGAGTCAACCGGCGGATCGTTCCGCATGAGTACCAGTTGCATGTCGGACAGTGGTTTGGCCTCGAAGGTGCTGAGCTCAAACCAGTTTTCCTTGCTGTCGGTCACTTTCAGAGTGGCCATTTGCGCCCATGCTTTACCAGTTCTAACGCTCAAGCTGTACGGTTTGATGTAATACAGTGCATAGCCGCGTCGCTGTGCTTCCAGCAGCATGGCAAAAGTGGAATCCTTTGTTGTGTTGATTGCGTTAATCGGGTCCATTACAACAGCACAAGCGATCGACATTCCAAGACTCCGGCTTCAAGAAGGTGTAGCCTAACAGGGCTAAGCGACAAGGTGCAGAGTGTCACGTTTTGTTAAAAAAGTGCTTATAAGGCTTGACACCTTAACGGGTGATTGAGATATAAGTCAGTGTGTAAATGCCAGACATGGCGCCTGAAACAGGGAATGGGGATTGAGATGGAAGACAACAACCTGACCGGCTTGCGTGTCATGGTCATCGATGACTCGAAGACGATTCGTCGAACCGCGGAAACTTTGTTGAAAAAAGAAGGCTGTAACGTTGTGACCGCAACGGATGGTTTCGAAGCTTTGTCAAAAATTGCTGACCATCAGCCGCAAATTGTTTTTGTGGACATCATGATGCCGCGTCTGGATGGCTATCAGACCTGCGCCCTGATTAAAAATAATCAAATGTTCAAAGGTATTCCGGTCATCATGCTTTCATCGAAAGACGGCCTGTTCGATAAAGCCCGTGGTCGCATTGTCGGTTCGGACGAATACTTGACTAAGCCGTTTACACGTGACGAATTGCTGTCCGCGATTCGTAAATACGTGAAAGCAAGCTGAGGCGGCCATGGCAAATAAACCTACCCCCCGACTAAGCTCCTTCGACGTTTTGCAGGATTACGAACAGCGTTCCCTGGTGCATGCACCGGGTCGTCCGGAAATGATTGAGGCGGCTGGACATTGGCGTGGCGTGGGTTATCGATTGGGCAAACGGCGTTTCGTATCATCCTTCGACGAAATTGTCGAAATCATTACCTTGCCTGGCGTAACCGCCGTACCGGGTGCTAATCCCTGGATGCTCGGCGTTGCCAATGTGCGCGGCAGCTTGTTACCCGTAGTTGATCTGAAACAATTCCTAGAAGGCGACCGTACTGTGGTGCACGACGGTCAGCGCGTGCTGGTGATTCGCCAGGCAGGCGGCAATGTTGCAGTGTTGATTGACGAATTATTCGGCCAACGCACTTTCAATGACACCCATCGGGTAGAAATAGAAGAGCAGTATGAAGGTCGCTACAGCAATTTTGTCAATCAGGTTTACCAATTGAATGATTCACAATGGGGTGTGTTCAACATGTCTTTGTTGGCTCGCACACCAGAATTTCGGCAGGCTGTCCTATGAAGGCGGCTTCTAATGTTTTTTTATGGGGTGAGGTTTAACTATGAGCAGCAAATTCAGCTCGGTATCGAATAAAGTCTCGGGTTTTGGTACCAGAATATGGGCCATTATTCTCGTCGCTTCGCTCTTGTTGCTTGGTGCGAACGTCACGTCGCAGACATACTTGAGCGGGCGAGAAAATAACGCCCGTGCAATCAGTGCCGAGTTGCAGGTGCTGTCGCAGAAGCTGGCAAAATATTCGCAGGAAGCCGTGGGCGGTAAAGCGGAATCCTTCGATGCTTTCCAGGCAACCAAGGCCCGAATTGATACCATCGTCAAATCACTCAATGACGGCGGCAACGGTGTTGACGCCTATCGCAACAACTTCAACGCTCTAGGCGTCAAGTCTGCATTGGCCAAGGTGACGGAGGTCTGGACACGCATGTCCAAAGACGCAAACCGTATCTCGACCAGCCAGAAGCAGATTCTGGAATTCTCCGACAATGCTGGCAGCTTCTCCGCGCGTATCCCGCAAATTTCTGCCCGTCTCGACGAGGTGGTGCGGCAAATGGCCGATAGCGGTGCCTCTTCATCCCAGATCAATCTTGCCAACCGACAGATCGTGCTGGCAGACCGGATGTCGCGTCGTGTAACGGAAATCCGGGCGGGTGGCGATAACGCCATCACAGCAGCCGATGCGCTCTCGCGCGACTCCTCGGTGTTTTCGCAGGTGTTGATGGGTTTGCAAAAGGGCGATCCCAAGATGGGCATTAGCCAGGTGACTTCCCCTACGGCAGCAAGCGCGGTTAGTGCAGTAGAAAAACTCTACGTCGATTCGCAAAAAGAAATGGATGCGATTCTGCAGGCATCGACTGATCTGTTCGAAGTGCAGCAAGCAAACGGTCAGATCTCGGGCGATTCAAACGTGTTGGAAGAAAACTCTGCAGCGCTGCTTAAATCCTTCGATAGCATCAACCAAAAAAGAGCATTCCCCAACATCTGGATTTCGGGAATTTCGGCAATCATCGCAATTTTCGCCCTGGTCGGTTTGTTGAGAACCGCATCTGCAGCCCAACGCGTTCAGTTGAGCGAAACCAAGCAAATCAACCAACGTAACCAAGAAGCTATTTTGCGACTGCTGGACGAAATCGGTTCGCTCGGTGAAGGTGACTTGACCGTAAAAGCGACAGTGACCGAAGACATTACCGGCGCGATCGCGGACTCCATCAACTTCGCCGTGGATCAATTGCGATCCTTGGTGTCGACCATTAATGAAACCGCCGTGCAAGTGGCTGCTGCTGCCCAGGAAACCCAGGCAACCGCGATGCATCTGGCGGAAGCTGCGGAACACCAAGCGCAGCAGATTACCTCGGCTTCGCAACAAATCAACTCGATCGCGAGCTCCATTGATCAGGTGTCGAAAAACTCCGCCGAGTCGGCCGACGTGGCATCGCGCTCCGTGCAAATTGCTGCAAAGGGCGCCGACGTTGTGCGTCAAACGATTCAGGGCATGGACAACATCCGTGACCAGATTCAGGAAACCTCGAAACGTATTAAACGACTGGGTGAAAGCTCGCAGGAAATTGGTTCGATTGTGGAACTGATTAACGACATCGCCGAACAAACCAACATTCTTGCGCTTAACGCCGCTATTCAGGCGGCCTCCGCCGGTGAAGCAGGCCGCGGCTTCGCCGTGGTGGCCGATGAAGTGCAACGACTCGCAGAACGCGCATCGAATGCGACCAAGCGAATTGAAACACTGGTTCAAACCATTCAATCCGATACCAACGAAGCCGTGAGTTCGATGGAACAAACGACGGCCGAAGTGGTGTCTGGTGCCCGCTTGGCAGAAGACGCCGGTTTGGCACTCGGTGAGATTGAAAAAGTGTCGAACGATCTTGCAGATTTGATTCAAAATATTTCGACGGCTGCTCGTCAGCAATCGACAGCTGCTACCAACATCACCGCAACGATGTCCGTGATTCAAGAAATTACGACGCAGACCTCGCAAGGTGCCAGCCAGACCGCCGACTCGATTGGTAACTTGGCGCAACTCGCAGCAGATCTACGTCGTTCGGTAGCCGACTTTAAATTGCCAGGCTAAGGCTTGGTTATTTAGGGATGGATTTTTTGAATGCTGGTTTAACCGAGGTGTTTGGTTCGCCAAACATCTCAGCATGAGGACCTCGGCATGAGGCTGCACGACAATAACGATTTCACCACACTCACCTGGGTAAAGCCGGAACTTGACGAAACCCTTCGTCAAGCTCGTAACGCTTTAACGATTTATGTCGAAGAAGGTGAAGACCCCACACAGTTGAAAGACTGTGCTTCATTCCTGCATCAAGTGCAGGGCACACTTCGTATGGTCGAGCTTTACGGCGCCGCGATGGTGGCCGAAGAGATGGAGCAGCTGAGTAAAGCTTTGATCGACGGTAAAGTCGAAAAACGTGATGATGCCTACGGCGTGCTAATGCAAGGCATCGTGCAGTTGCCCGATTATTTGGAGCGTCTGCAAACAGGCCATCGCGATATTCCAATCGTGCTGTTGCCTTTGCTCAATCAACTACGCTCCAGTCGTGGTGAACAGGGTTTGTCGGAAAGCGTGTTGTTCTCGCCCGATCTGTCTCGCCCCTTGCCCGATTCTGCCAAGGGCCCAAGTGCTCCTTTGGCGGCAGATGAATTGTCTCGTCGCGCCGACACTCTTCGTAATCTTTTTCAAGGCGCATTGCTGCGCTGGCTAAAAGACGACAATAGCTCGAGCAACATCAAAGACATGACCGATGTCTGCGATCAATTGGTGCCAATTACTTTTTCCGAACCTGCTCGCCGTTTATTTTGGGTGGCGTCGGGCACATTGGATGCCTTGAGCAAAGGTGCGTTTCAAGCTAGTAATGCTCTCAAACAATCACTCGGTAAAGTTGAGCGTGAAATCAAACGTTTGGCAGAAGGTGGTGACGATGCGTTTCGCAACGACCCGCCAATCGAATTGACGCGACAGCTGCTTTATTTCGTTGCACACGAAGCGACTGATGCCGGTCGCATTGGTGAAATCCGAGAAGTTTTCGGACTCAACGACAACCTGCCGAATGCCGCAGAACTTGCGCATGCGCAAGGTAGTCTGACAGGCCACAACCGTGCATTGCTGGCAACGGTTGCTGTTGCAATTAAAGAAGATTTGATGCGAGTGAAAGACTCACTCGATCTTTATCTACGTACGCCAAATGCAGCATCTTCCGACTTGCATTCACAGGTGGATGCTCTCGATCGCGTAGGCGACACCTTGGGTATGCTCGGCTTGGGTGTTGCCCGCCGTGTTGTCCAAGATCAACGCACCGCGATCAACGATATTGTTTCCGGCCAGCGCCAAGCTGACGAAGCCAGTTTGCTCGATATTGCCGGCGCCTTGCTTTATGTCGAAGCGTCGCTCGATGACCAAGTTGCAAGACTTGGCCAAGACGATAGCGCCGAAGCCGGCGCGAAAGTAGGTACTGCGTTGCCAAGTTCTGAAGCACGTAAAGTACTCGACGTATTGCTGAAAGAAGCCGCAGCTAATTTCACACAGGCGCGCCAGTGTTTTGTCGCCTTCGTCGAAACCCATTGGGACCATACCCAGCTTAATGAAGTACCTCGTTTGCTCGAAGAAGTTGCCGGTGCATTAAGGGTCCTGGATGTTGACAAAGCGCCTGATTATTTGACAGGCGTCCGCCGGTTTACCGAAAGCGAACTTCTGCGCCGTCAACGTGTGCCGAATGGCCAGCAAATGGATCGTTTGGCCGATGCGTTGGCGAGCCTCGAGTATTTCCTCGAAGCCGTGCGTGACCGTCGCCCTAACCGCGACCAGATTCTTGAAGTGGCACAGCACAGCCTCGAAGCGCTGGGTTATTGGCCTCTGCCGGCACAAGAAATATCGGAACCGGTGGCAAAACTCATGCCGGTCAAGCCTGTTGTTGCCGAAGCCGTTGCAGTCGTACCGGAACCTTTCGTGCCAGTCCCAGATGCACCTCGCGTTATCGAAGAAATTGCGCCGGCTGCTTTTGTACAAGCGCCTGCGGCAGTTGATGTTAGCGAGCCGAGCTTTGCAGATATTCTAAAAGAAGCCGCATCGGCGCCGGAGTTTGACTCCCGGACGTTCGAAGTACCTGCAATACCAGTTGCCGCAGTCGCTGCAGTTATTACAACCGTTGCAACTCCAGCCGCTCCTGTGTCATCAGTGCCAGTTGTCGGTGAATTGATCGGTAGCTTTGACGCCGCTAGTGATGAAATCGACGATGAAATCCGCGAAGTCTTCTCGGAAGAATTCGAAGAAGAAATCGGCAATCTTGAGCAGTTGCTGCCACCTTGGCGATCCGCACCGGACAATCCAGAGTTGCTGCGTCCGATCCGTCGTGTATTCCATACGCTAAAAGGCAGTGGCCGCTTGGTTGGTGCGAAAGACCTTGGCGAGTTCAGCTGGAAAGTTGAAAGCCTGCTTAATAGGGTTCTTGACGGTACACGTGCAGCGTCGCCCGCAGTAGTTGCTTTGCTAGATAAAGCTTTCAATACCTTGCCTTTACTTCGCGCTGCATTGATGGGCGAGACCGTATATGCCGATTTGAAAGGTATCGAAGCCATTGCCGAAAAAGTGGCAGCAGGCGAAGAGGTTTATTACCAAACAGCGCCTCTGGCTGCCGTGGCTGCGAACATTCCTGTCGGCGCTGATTTGAACGATGCACAAGCTCCTGTAGCCGAAGTAGTGGAAGAAGCGATTACTACGGCAGAAGTTGACAGCACTGAACCTGAAGTCGAGGTAGGTGACGGCATTGAATTCTCGATTGATCCAGTCCTGTTTGAAATCCTCAAGCCGGAAGTTGCCGGCCATCTGGATACGGTTGAAAACTGGATTGCGGAATCCGGCAGAAATAACAACACAGCAGTGACCGAAGTATTACTGCGCTCTGTGCACACAATGAATGGTGCATTCGGCATGACCGAAGTGACCACAATTACTGATGTCACCGCGCCGTTGGAAGGTTATTTGAAGCGTGCAATGGCGCATTCGGTCAGCTTAGACGCAAATGCAGTCGCTATTGTTTCCGAAGCAGCAGCTGCAATCCGCCACACCATCAATGCCCTGGATCGTCCGAAACCGGTGTTACCGCGTTTCGAAGATTTGGCTGCGCGAATTCAGGGACTGCGCGATGGATTGCCGGAATCAACGCAACCATCCGTACCGATTCATATGGATGCAGAAATGGAACATATGCCTTCGGTTGCTCTAATCGAGAAACCGGACGCTTCTGCCATCCCAGATTTTTCTGCCGATTTTGCCGCCGCCGCAGAAGCCGCAGCAGCAGAAGCCGCAGCAGCAGAAGCCGCAGCAG
>JBDTTC010000387.1:0-1859 GCA_039930825.1 Arenimonas sp. | reverse complement strand
ATAATAATATGTTGATATCGGCTTGCATCAATTGTCGCGACTTAAGATGTACAGGGCAACCCAGCGCCTTTGCAAGCTCAATATCTTGATTGATAAGCAAAATCGCGTCATGCGCGTGGCACAGGGTTCGGATATCAATTGCGAGTTCTTTCAGTTTTTTAGCAGTAAGCGATTTACACCGCAATTGGATACAACGCACTCCCGAATCCAATAGCTGTGCGATACACGAAAGGAAACCGACCTTATCACCGAAAAATTCGGGGGTTATCGCAAGCAAGCCTGGTTGCGTTAATGCAGCGACTACCGGCTTATCAGCAGACGGCATCGGATACGATGACAGTTTTTCCAGAGGTGACCAGGCCAGCGCCTGTTTTTCGAGGCCTTTCGGCTTGCCGGTGAACGATTCAACCGTGTACACGTCAAGTACGATGCTTTTGCTTGAATAGCGTTGCGGCACCGAGATCAGCGGCTCAGCATGGCCTATACGAATGCCAAGCTCTTCGAACAATTCGCGTTGCAGGGCCTTTACAGCCGTCTCGCCCGGTTCGACTTTGCCACCCGGAAATTCCCAGGCACCGGCAAGATCCCGTCCTTCTGTGCGCCTCGCCAATAAGACCCTGCCGCGGGTGTCACGTAGCACACCCGCCACCACATGTATCGGAGCGTCAAGCCCTGACTGCATTATCGGTCAGGTCAATTGACCGTGGCATTGCTTGTATTTCTTGCCACTGCCGCAGGGGCAAGGGTCATTACGGCCCACCTTGTCGGCATCCCGGGTAATCGTCTTCGGCTGCAAATCAGCTGCGTCCTGCGATGCAAATGCCATTGCCTGTTGCATCTCGTCATCCACTCCAAAATCACCGGTTTCAGGATGCTGGAACTGCATGTCTTTCGATTGAGCTTCAAGGCGCTGACGATCGGCATTTTCCATCGCGGTTACTTCTTCCTCATCACGGATGCGCACACGTGCGAGCAGAGTAATAACGTCCTGCTTTACTTTGTCGAGCATTTCCGAAAACAACTCGAATGACTCGCGCT
Organism: Arenimonas sp.; assembly: GCA_039930825.1. Taxonomy (GTDB): domain Bacteria; phylum Pseudomonadota; class Gammaproteobacteria; order Xanthomonadales; family Xanthomonadaceae; genus Arenimonas. Next base: position 821 of record JBDTTC010000387.1, on the reverse strand, counting down.
TGTATTCTTGCTTCGGCTGCTTTTGTGCATAACCACGCAAATGGATACCTTGGCGCATATAGTCCATGCGCGCGAGATGTTCTTTCCAGCTTTGGTCGAGAACATTCAACATCAGATGTTTTTCGAGATGTCGCATCATATCCGATGAAATCTGCTCTTCCTTATCGACAAAAACTTTCTCGGCTGCTTTCAATACATGATCAAGCAAACCGTTGTCATCCAGTTCTTCGGATTTTTCGACCAGGTTTTTCATATCCAGTGACATGCCGAATTCATCGGTCAGGCTACGTTCCAGCCCTTCGATGTCCCATTGCTGGTCAATCGAATTCACCGGCACGTAACGACGTACCGTCATAGACATCACGTCGTCACGGATTGCATCAATAGCATCTTTGACCGAATCGGCTTCAAGCAATTCATTACGTTGCTGATAGATCACCTTACGCTGGTCGTTGGCGACATCATCGTAATCGAGCAGATTTTTACGGATATCGAAGTTATGCGCTTCGACTTTTTTCTGTGCATTCTGGATTTGCTTGGTCACCATGCCGCTTTCGATGACTTCATCTTCTTTCATGCCGATGCGACGCATCGCATTTTGCACCCAGTCGGCGGCAAAGATGCGCATCAAGTTGTCTTCAAGTGATAGATAAAAACGCGAGGAACCGTTGTCGCCTTGGCGACCTGAACGACCACGCAGCTGATTATCGATACGGCGCGATTCATGGCGTTCGGTACCGATGATATGCAAACCACCCAGCTCCAGAACTTCGTCATGGTGCTTTTGCCATTCCGATTTCAAACGCGACTTGTCTAGATCA
>JBDTTC010000386.1:0-15528 GCA_039930825.1 Arenimonas sp. | reverse complement strand
CAAAATTCGTGAATTGAAACCGGATTATATTTTTATCTTCCCCTGGAATCTGCAGGCGGAAATTATCCAGCAATTGGCCTATATTCGGGACTGGGGCGGGCAATTCGTCACCGTCGTACCCGTGTTGAAAATACAATGAATACACAAATCCCCAGTCGCATTTATTACACCAAGCCTTCGATTACACAGAAGGAAATCGCCTACGTCACCGATGCGGTGACGCATGGCTGGGGGCCGCATTGTTACGACTACATCCATCGATTTGAACGGGCACTATCGGCGCATCTCGGCATTGCCCACGTTATCGCCACTTCAAGTTGTACCGGCGCCTTGCACATGGGCTTGGCGGCGCTTGGTGTAGGCAGTGGCGATGAAGTCATTCTTGCCGACATAAACTGGATTGCCAGCACTGCGCCCATTACCTATCTCGGCGCAACACCGGTGTTTGTCGACATACTGCAAGACACCTGGTGCCTAGACCCTGTCGCTGTTGAAGCGGCCATTACTCCACGTACCAAAGCGATTATGGCAGTGCATTTGTATGGCAACTTGTCCGACATGGACGCTTTGCTTGCGATTGGAAAAAAGCACGGCATTCCCGTGATCGAAGATGCCGCCGAAGCCATCGGCTCCGTCTGGCATGGCAAGCGGGCCGGTACGATGGGAGCTTTTTCCACTTTTTCATTTCATGGCACAAAAACCGTCACTACCGGTGAAGGTGGCGCGTTCGCCACCAATGACAGCGAACTTTTTGAACGTGTGCAGACACTATCGAACCACGGCCGCAAACATGGCGAAGTAAAACAATTCTGGCCCGAACGCATTGGTTACAAATACAAGATGTCCAACTTGCAAGCCGCCATCGGTCTGGCGCAAGTTGAACGCGTCGACGAGCTGGTGGCACGCAAACGGGAAATCCTGCATTGCTATCGCGCGCAACTTCCGCAAATACTTGCCGACAGCATGAACCCGGAATCGGCTGGCGTGACCAATGGTGCGTGGATGCCGACCGTGGTTTTCCCCAAGGAATCAAAAACTACACGCGAGCATTTGCAAAAGGCCTTTGCAGAACAAAATATCGATGCTCGCGTTTTTTTCCATCCGCTTTCATCACTGCCGATGTTCCGGAGTCAGACCAACACACCGCGCTCATATAATATTTCACGCCGTGCGATGAATTTACCCAGTTATCACGATATGACCACAGAGGAAATCAATCGCGTCTGTGCCGTGCTGGTGGCGCAGCCATGAGTATGGGGGAAACACTAACTCCGGAACAGATAACCGAGTTTCATCAATCCGGCGTACTCGTCGTCAGGGCTTTTTACGATCTGCACGACGACATCCTACCCATTCAACGCGGCATCTACGACATCATCGGTCAGGTGATGATCAGGCACAATGTTGAAGACAATCGCAAAGCTTTTTCGGCGAATGCTTTTGATGATGTTTATCTGGAACTGATTCGGGAAAATCGGTCCTGGGGCGGCGAAATCTACGACGCCGTAAAGCAGCTGCCCGCGTTCTATCGTCTGCTCTCGCACTCGGCGCACGAACAAATTTTCATGCAGCTTCGCGAAAATTCGCTGCCGGCCATTGCAGGCGGCGGGCACGGCATACGGATCGACAATCCATTCGAAGATAAATTCCGTGCAATGTGGCATCAGGAATATCCGGCGCAATTGCGCAGTCTGGATGGGCTGGTTTTCTGGAGCTCGCTGATTCCCGTCACCGAAGAATCGGGGCCGGTCCAATTCTGTCCCGGCTCGCATCGCGAAGGGCCTTTGCCCGTGCACTCGGACGATTCGGATCACTCCGGCCGTACGCAAGCCTATGCACTGAAACTGCATGACGAAAAAAACATCATTGGCAAATACAGGCAGATTGCGCCGCTGACATCACCAGGTGATTTGGTCATTATCGATTTCCTTACCCTACATGCATCCGGACACAACCGCAGCGCGCGATCCCGATGGAGCATGCAGTTCAGGTATTTCAATTTTGCCGATAGCACTGGTCGGTCGCATGGCTGGAAAGGATCTTACGCGGCAGGCGTGGATTTCCGGTCAGTACATCCCGAGCTTTTCATCGACTGACATGAAGCCCGACATCATGACTCAATGCAATATCTGCGCGACGCCACTAGGTGATCCGATATTCTCTTCCGAATCCGACATGGCACTGACTTCCCTGTGCGAGTTGCAAGCCGGAAAAGTGCAAGTTTGGTCATGCCAAAACTGCAGTCATTTGCTCGGCAATGCATTGCAAAATACTGAACAATATTACCAATCCGATTACCGCATTCTTCTTGCTCATGATGATGAGGACCAGATCTATGAAATGCATAATGAACAAATTGTGTATCGCACCGACCATCAGGTATCGACACTGATCGAAAAGCTTGAATTGCCACAGAATGCGATGCTGCTCGACTACGGTTGTGCAAAAGCGTCAACGCCGAAAAAATTATTGTCACGGCGAAACGATCTGCAAGTGCATCTTTTCGATGTCAGCGACATGTATCGGAGCTACTGGGATCAGTTCGTTCCGAACGACCGGCAGACAACGCATCAAACTCCCGCGCATTGGCAAAAGAAGTTTGACATCATCACTTCATTTTTCGCGCTTGAGCATATCCCGGATCCTCAAGGCACACTAAAACACATCGCCGAATTATTGAATGACGACGGCGTATTTTACGGGATCGTGCCCGACACCTTCGGCAATGTTGCGGACTTCATCGTGATCGATCATGTCAATCATTTCACGATACCTTCGCTACACGAACTACTGACTCGTCACGGTTTCGGAAAAATCGATATCGATGCCGTCACCCATCGTGGCGCACTCGTTTTTACGGCGCGTAAAGAAGGCCCGTCATCCGAAAGAACAAATGTCGGATCTGCCATTACACAATCCATCGCATTGGCAAAATACTGGACCGAAATCGGTAGCCGGATAAAAGCCAGCGAACCCGGCAAGGAACCCGGACCCAGCGCGATTTATGGCTCGGGCTTTTATGGCGCCTATATTTTTAGCACCTTGAAACAACCCGAACGCGTGGAGTGCTTTCTTGATCGCAGCCCATATCAGCAAGGCAAGGCATTATTTGGCAAAGCCATACTTGCACCTGAGAATCTGCCAGCCGGAACGAAAACACTTTTTGTCGGGCTGAACCCTGCGATCGCCCGCGATGTCATGGCGAGTATGTCCTGGCCCAACTGTCCTGATTTGAAGCTGGTCTTTCTTGATGGAGTGACTTCGTGATCGATAGCGCTCGCATCGTCTTGCGGCCATGGCAGGAAACCGATATTCCCGCAATGATGGCATTGCGAAACAACGTTGCCTTGCAGGCAAAATTATTATCCGTTGCCAAGGGCAGCAATGAACTGCAAGTACGCGAATGGCTGGAGAATCGTTCTGATGGTTCCGACAGGAGGTTTTTCGTTCTTGCCGATTTTACGAATAATGCTCCAATCGGATACCTGCAAATCATCAACATCGACCCAGTCAATCTCAACGCAGAGCTGGGCATTTGCCTCGCGCCGGAAGCACAAGGCAAAGGTTATGGCAGTGAAGCACTAAGACTTGCTTTTAGTTTGCTAATTAAAAATACCGATCTGCGTAAAATCAGCCTGCAAGTCCGTGTTGATAATGACGCTGCCATCCGTTGCTACGAAAAACTGGGTTTTGCAAAATGCGGGTGCCTGTCGGACCATGTCTTTCTGGACGGTAAATGGTGGGATGTCCTCATCATGGAACTGTTCCTGTCACCGAAGAACTGATTTATGCAAATCGTGATTTCACAATCCATGCTTTTTCCCTGGATCGGATTGATGGAACAAATCCGCTTGGCGGATGTATTCGTACATTACAACGATGTGCAGTTTTCAAAAGGCAGCTTCGTCAATCGCGTGCAAATCAAGACATCGCAGGGGCCGAAGTGGATGACAGTACCGTTGGAAAACGTACATCTGGGGCAACGCATCAATGAAGTGAAACCCAAAGCGCCGGGTGAATGGCGATCCAGCCACATGGGCCTGTTGAAAAACAGTTTCGCCGGCACTTCCCACGCCAATGACGCCCTATCCATCGCCGACGATGTTTTTTCAGGCGAATATGCAAACATCGGCGAACTGGCCCGAGCGTCAATGCTTGCTGTGGCGAAATATTTTGAACTGGATCTTTCTACACGTTTCGTTGATGTGGAACAATTGAACATTTCCGGTACAGGCTCGAATCGCGTTCTTGCGATAGCAGAACATTTTGAAGCAAGCCGCTACGTAACGGGGCATGGAGCAGCGCAATATCTGGACCATCATGCCTTTGAAGAAAAACATGTGCAGGTCGAGTATATGGATTACCGGCGCCTACCTTACCCTCAAATGCACGGCCCGTTCAATCCATACGTCACGGGGCTGGATCTTGTCGCCAATTGTGGCCGTGCCGGAATTAACTATATATGCTCTGGGACAAAGCCATGGAGGGAATTCCTGAATGAATCCGCACGATCAATTTAAACAAGAAGTCAGTGAAAACATTTCCGGACTTGAGCAAGACAAGGACATCCAGGCATTGTCGCGAACCTGGATGCACGACATTGCAAAACATAAATACCCCTACAATTTCACCTGGCTTGGTCGACCCATTATTCAGGTTCCCCAGGATATAACCGCGCTGCAGGAATTAATCTGGCAAATAAAACCCGATTTGATTATTGAAACCGGCATCGCCCATGGTGGCTCGCTGATTCTCAGCGCCTCCATGCTGTCGCTACTGGATTATTGCGACGCAGTGAACTCTGGCAGCGTATTGGACCCGAAAGCTTCCGGACGACATGTTCTCGGTATCGATATCGATATTCGTGCGCATAATCGTGCGGCCATTGAAGCGCATCCCATGGCGCACAAAATCAGGATGCTTCAGGGATCTTCAATTTCGCAAGACATTATCGATCAAGTCAAAACCATTGCGGCAACCTACAAGAAAATACTGGTCATACTCGACTCCAATCATACACAAGAGCATGTGCTGGCTGAGCTGGAGGCTTATGCGTCACTTGTCAGTTCGGGCAGTTATTGCATCGTATTTGATACCTTGATTGAAGATATGCCTGACGAAATGTTCGGTAACCGACCATGGGGTAAGGGTGATAATCCGAAAACTGCAGTTTGGGAATATCTGCGTCGGCTGAACAGTACCGCACGAACTGCAGCAGATGGATTACCGCTTACTTTTGAAATTGACAAGACGATTCAGAGCAAACTGTTGCTTACAGTTGCACCCGACGGATACCTCAAGCGTATTTCATGAAAATGAGCAGCATGGAAAATACCGACTACGATTCCAGCCGCCGACAGCCTTTGGTAAGTGTCGGGATACCGACATTTAACAGGCCCGAAGGTCTTTCAAGGGCGCTTGAATGCATACAGAAGCAAACGTATAAAAATATCGAAATAATCGTTTCCGACAATTGCTCGCCCGGCGAAGCAGTGAACGCCCTTATGCATTCGCTTGCGAATAATGATCGCCGCATTCGTTATTTCAGGCAAAAAAGCAATATTGGCGCCACCGCAAATTTCGAATTCGTACTGCACGAATCCACCGGAAAATATTTTTTCTGGGCCGCTGATGATGACCTCTGCGATGCGACCTTCATACAGCAAATTGTCGAAGCCATGGAAGAAAACCCCGAGGTTGTTCTTTGTGCCTGTGACGTCAAAAACATAGATGACTATGACAATCTCCTGGAAATCTCCAAACTGGAATCCATCAGGATATCGAAAGACTGGAAGAAAGCGCGACGAGCTTTCTTTCAATACCCATCACCCAATATTTATCATTGCATCTATGGCATATTTAAAGCCGAGGCACTTAAAGAGTGCGGCTTGCAGCACACCAACGGCTGGAATGGAATCGCCATCTATACCGAAGGCGTTTTCCTGGCCAGGTTTTCTCAGTGGGGAAGGATCGTGTCCATCGCTGAAGATCTGAAATCTTTCCGCGTGCATCAGGCGTCCGAAACTTCAGCGGCTCACAAGAAAATGTTGATTTTTGACGAAGTCATGCTGCATTTGTTGAACAGGATCCGTTTGTGCAGTATTGCACTGACAACCGATTGCTCCTGGACAAGTAAGCTTTCATTGCTTTGGGCTGTTTTTATCTCAATGCTGAAAAATCTCAAGCCACCGAAGTTTATCGTCTACTCGATTCCGAAACGATTTAGAGTGTGGTTGAAACAAAATGTCCTCACGTTTCTTCGTTGACGCCAAACTTCAAGTTACGGTGGTGAGCCAGAGGCGTTTCCACTTTCACCAAACGCGGCTACTATAGACTTGGACATCCTAAAGCCCTATTTCAATGCGTAAAACCTACTTAGCCCGCTCTGTCGTTTGGCTTGTCGAGATTTATCTCGATACTGCGCATGCCTCATGAATAGTCTAATCGTTGGCGGCGGCGGTTTTCTCGGAAAAAATCTGACGGATTTTTTGCTTTCAAAAGGCGAAGCCGTCCGTATTTTTGAACGCAACGGCTATCAGCAGGAGACATTCCCGGGGATCGAGAAAGTAGACTGGGCGTCTGGGGATTTTTTCAATCCTGATGATATTCGGCCGTCGCTAGAAGGCATCGATGTCGTTTTTTTGATGAGTTCGACTACGACTCCAAAAACTTCTAACGACAATTTTATCCATGACATTCAAACTAATCTTGTAAATACCGTTCGGTTTTTGGAGATTGCCTCCCAGTCCGACATCAGGAAAATTGTATTTACCTCGTCAGGTGGAACCGTCTACGGAGTACCTGGACCCATGCCAATCCGAGAGGACCAGCCAACACATCCGATTTGCTCCTATGGCATCAACAAACTTGCTATCGAAAAATATCTTGCTCTCTTTGAAAAACTGCATGGTCTGGAGTACAGCGTTCTACGCATATCAAACGCCTATGGTCATTACCAGCCCGCAAATACAGGACAAGGCTTAGTTGCAACTTTTTTGAACAAGATGCTTTGCGATGAAGAAATCGAAATATGGGGGGATGGCAGCGTTGTTCGCGATTATATTTATGCACAGGATGTTGCTAGCGCTTTGTATTATGCTGCAACCAAAAATGTGTCGGAGCGGATTTTCAATATTGGCTCGGGTATCGGATATAGCGTGAATGAAATTCTATTTCAAATGGAAGCCTTACTTGGGAAAAAGGCCAAAACGCGCCATTTCGATAGTCGCTTGATTGACGTACCAAAAAATATTCTGGATATCAGCAGCGCCCGTGTGCACCTAGGATGGGAACCTTCTTTTAATATGCAAAACGGCCTGAAAGCAACAGCCGACTGGCTAAGCAGCCAGTCCGACTTAGTGAAAAAATAGAAATGTTCAGGGAAATTTCCATATGCTTCGTGAAAAATGGATTTTCAAATTAATACGATATTATGAAAATATTACTGGCATCTCATTTATTCTTCCCCGAGCACAAGGCAGGCACCGAAGTATTGACATTGGAGCTGGCAAGATCATTGCGCTCAAAAGGGCACGAAATAAAAATTATTACTTGCTCGCGACACGAGGCAGGAACTGAAATAGTGGCGCCGTGGTTGAGCATGGATGAATATGACGGCTTTGAGGTATCGCGCATCCACTTCGCAGGCGAAAAAAACCGGACAGCAATTGCACATCATGCAAACTCTCCTGAGCGAGTTGAGCTGCTTGTCAGCCTGGTAAAGGAATTCACGCCGGATCTGGTTCATTTTCTGCATATCAATGGGTTCTCGTCATCCGCCATCCCTGCCGTAAGAAAACTTGGGACTCCGGTTTTTTTCACGGCTACCGATTTTTGGGCGATTTGCTCGCGAACCAATCTTTTCAAACCTCACAACGATACTGCCTGTTCGGGCCCAGAAACTCCTGCCAAATGCCTGTCATGTGCAAAACCTAATTTACCTCGCTGGCTGATCGATTCAATAATGGCCGCAGCAAACAAAAAGTCCGCGAAGTTTTCTGTGACGCTTTCCCAGGTCAACGCACTGAAAACACGGCTATCCGATATGTGTGCCGATATAAATGCCGCAGATAAAATTTTTGTTGCAACAAATTTTCAGGCAAATATGCTGACACGATATGGAATTAATGCTGACTCAATGAAGACGGTTCCCTACGGTGTTCGCCTTGGATCTCTTCCGGATCGAACTGAAATACCATCAAGCTTCAGTGCAGCAAGTCCAATGAAAATTATTTTCATCGGATCGCTGACGCGCATTAAAGGGGTACATGTGCTCTTGGAAGCCCTAAGCAAACTGGATGCAAAAACGCTCGCTTGTCTTGATGTCGGAATTTACGGAACAGCCTCGTCAAATGACAAGGATTACAGCCGGCATTTGATTAATCAAGCCTCACTTCTTGAAGGCAAGGTGAAGTTTCTAGGCACGTTCCCACACGAAGATATCGGTTCAATCTTGAGAAACACGCATCTTCTTGTCGTGCCCTCAATTTGGTATGAAAATGCGCCGCTTGTGCTTTGCTCCGCACTAGCATCCGGCACACCGGTACTGGTAAGCCGATTAGGAGGTATGACTGAAATTATTCAGGAAGGTGTGGATGGACTTTCGTTTGGTGCAGGCGATGCTGCCGGACTTGCCGACATTTTATCCAAACTATGTAGTGACCCAGAGTGGATCGAAAATGCTGCCACTCGAAAACTACATGGTTACCGAAAACCTGATGACTACGCTGATGAAATAGAAACCGAATACCTGCTAACGCTAAGTAGCAGCAGAAGCATTGAGTCAAACTGAGGACATAATATCTTCCAATGAGCATCGCAAAAAATTCAACTTTAATCGGAATTTTAGGTTACGGCGAAAGACTACCTGAATTTGATGCAATGCTTACACTTGCAAACAATCCTGCGGTCCATAAATTAGCCATATTCTGGAATAAAGCAGGAGCCGAATCCCGAGAAATACTTCAGCAACTAGCCCGAGACTGCCAGAAGATATCAGTGTTTTTCAATTCCGAAAATCTTGGCTCTGCAGGCGGCTATGCCCAGATACTGGAACACTTCCATAATAATGAAACAACGCCATTCTTGCTGCTGCTGGACGACGACCTTTTACTTGATAATCAATGCATCGATAAACTTGTGACTTCGGCAATGAACATGGAATCAAATATCAGCGAAACGCTATATCTGGCCTATCGCCCTGGTCTTCCCGAAATTCGTGACTTAGTTGAAAATAAAATCGGGATACCCAGGCCCAGAAACAGTTGTTGTGTAGGATTTCATTTTCTCAACCTTCTGTACCAACATCGCGAGCCAGTACGCTTCAACAAAACTTCTGGCCTATTTGAGATTGATTCTGCCCCCTGGGGTGGTTTGTTCGTTTCAAGACCGGCAATTGAAAAGCTGGGACTTCCACGCAAAGACTTCTTCCTGTATGCCGAAGATTCGGAATTGACGTATCGATTCACATTGAATGGAGGCAGGATTATATTGGTGCCGGATGCGAAAATTACCGATACGGACAAGGCCTGGAATACCGTTGGCGGCAAGATCAGCAATTTGCGGCGGCGCGTTCTGTGGCTCCCAGAAACGAAAGTATTTCATGAAGTCAGAAACCGGAACTACATCGCGCGTCATTACTACCCTGGCTTTTTACCGGTGTACTGGATAAACAAATTTCTTTTTCTCGCATCGACCTATTTTATTGGCATTGTCAATGGAAAATTTTCGCGCGCCTTGCTCATCCACCAAGCCATTCATGCAGGTGAAAAAATGGCGGCAAACGAAGCTCATCGCAAATGAACCCGTTGAATAGTCATTTAGCCGACACGGCTGCAATTGTGCTGGAATTTCATCGGCCCGAGTCAAGCTTGTGCTGCATAAAGTCACTGGTCGATGCAGGCCTAACAAGAATTCTACTTTGGGATAACTCCACAGATTCTGGCGTTACGCAGGAAACCCTATTGGTGCTGTTGCAGCGCGAAAACTTGTTGCAATATGTAACGTTTGCCGGCACTGGCATCAATCTCGGCTTTTCTGCCGGTATAAACGCAGCCATGGCTTTTCTTTCCAGCACGCAGAATATCCGCTATGCGTTGCTGATGAACAACGACGCCACCATCAACAAGGAAGGCGTTTCGGCATTGTTAGAAAGTTTGCAGTCAGCGCCTGAAAATGTATTGGCGGCACCACAATACTTGAGCAATCAAAAAAGGAATCCGGCGCAACTTTTTTACCAGACGTATTTCGCCGCGCTCACCGAAAAAAAATATTTGGGTAGCTTGGCATTTCTATCCGGCTGCTGCCTGCTGGTAGATATGGAAAAAGCGGGTTCGCCACTGCTGGATGAAGCATTTTTCATGTACGGGGAAGATATTGAATTGTCTTTTCGCTTAAAAAGGAAAGGCTATCGGCTGTGTGTAGCCAACCAGGCCAATGTACAGCATGTCGGCGCTGCATCGAGCGTGGTTGGATCTCCGTTTTACGAATATCACGTCGCGCGCGGGCACATATTACTGACTTCGCGCATCGCGCACTCACCGCTGCACGCCTTGATTCTGTGGCCGAGCCGAATGATAAGTCTTGCAGCACGTAGCATCTTGCGTGCTTTAAGATCGGGAAGTGCTATCCCGATCAGGGCTTTGTGGCGAGCTGTTTTCAATTTAGGCGTTGCTGGATAATTCGAAAATTATTCAATGATACTTCGGTAAATCGACAGATATTTTTCCAACGCGATAGCTTCGGTAAAACTTGTTCGGACGTGATGCCGCCCAAGCTCGGAAATATCCTGATACAACGCCGGTTGGTCGAATACGTCTTTTATCAGACTCGACAGGGCTTCCATATCCGGCAAATCAACACCGACCTTGTCTGCCAACGGCCCCCACGCATCATCCAGACCGTGCCCTCGAAAACCGAACACTGGCAAACCGCAGGACATTGCTTCCACTGCCGCGAGACAAAATCCTTCGGCGATGCTCGGCACAAGCAGCGCGTCATGTGCCTGATACAAAGCCGGCATTTTGTTCCGCGCAATGCTACCGGCGAATTTTATATTGCCTGGAATTTCCACCGGCCAATCGTTTTTGTCGAAAGTGCAGGTAATTTCAAACTCGTTTCCAAGTAATGAAGATAATTTTGGCAGCAAATGGCTACCTTTCTGCCAGGCGGGCCGGCCGACGAACAGCAGCTTTCTTTTAAGTGGTTTTTTTATGGGCACAAATACATCTGCATCGACCCAATTATGGATAATGTCGACATTGCATGCCGCATACTCGCGCTGGTATACCCCTGCCAGCCATTGGCTCACCCCGGTAACCCTCGTTGCTTTGGCTACCGCTTTTTGAATGCCGGGCCGCAATAGTATCGAATGATAGATTCGTTGTGCGAAGGTTTTGTGCTGATCATAGACTGCCCTCTCGGATGCACCATGAGCGGTAATGACCGAAGGGATGCCATGGTGGAAAAAACCCGATGCCGATCCCGTGTTGAGATGTATCAAGTCGATTTTTGCCGGTGCGCGAATAGTGGCCAGAAGCCAAGGCATTGCTTCGATATATTTTGGGTAGCGGGTAATCACGATTTCGATTCCGCGGGCCGACAAGGCACTCGAGAGCTGGCGCGTGAATATTTCAGCCCCATTATTCGTCTCCGGCATCGGGAACCATATTTTCATGGCGAATCGACTCTGCGAAAAAAGGCAGTGTGTGTCTTAGGCACTAGCTGCTCCGCTATCCGCGAGCCTTTCCAGCACCAAGTCATATTCTTTGGCGGCATGCTCCCAACTTAGTTTCGAAATAACGTTTTCCCGCTGTGCCGCAGCTAGCGCCTCGCGTTCGCAAGGCTGCATCGACAGTAGCTGAATGATAGAGGTTGCAAGTGCACGATGATCGCCCGAAGCCGATCTCAGCGATTCATTGACCACCACATCAGCCGTAGCCGGAAGATCGGATGTAATAACCAGGCAACCACAGGCTATAGCTTCGACCGTGACGAGACCCAAACCATCCTGATCGCCGTTTTTAGATTGCACGAATGGGGCTACACATAGCGCGGCCTGTCGATATTTTTCGGGCAATTCACTCTGCGCCATTGCGCCAGAGAAGTGCACTTTTTCTTCCAGACCCAGCCTCGATATTTGTTTACACACGGCTTCTTGCTCGGGACCGAAACCGATAATTTCCAGTTCCGCATCGGGAATACTTTCAAGAATAAGGGGCAATGCATCGAGTAGAACATGCAGTCCTTTTTTTTCTACCAACCGTCCGACAAAAAGCAGTTTCCGTGTTGACCTTTCTACATTATCGTCCGGCGTAAAAAGTGTCAGCACGTCGACGCCCATCGGTAGAACGCCTATTTTTTCCATCGGCACTTTTAGCGATTGCAGCGGCCGCATCATGCCGCGACTTACGATGCTGACGAAGTCGGCACGTTGCAATATCCGGTATTTTAACCATGACATCAGCTTGCCGCTCAAGGCGTATAAATCGGCACCGTGGCAAGTCACTAGTATCGGAAGCGGTTTGCGCACAAGCCAAGCCGCGATTGACGCTACCAGCCCTTGCGGAATTATCCAATGGGCATGGATCACCGCAATATCGTTGCGCAATAGTGTCTTGACTGTTGCTAGAATAAAACCGGCAAAAAAAAATGGGACGAGCAGCCACTTCCAATGATGTTTTTGCAGATTTGCAACAATGCCTCCATCGTTGACCAGAGTTTCGAATGCCGCCGGCGCATAACGAAAACGTCGTACAGTAACGCCATCCATGATTTCGGAAGCCTGCGAATTTTTGGCATGCGGGGCAAGGACCACAATATCGAAACCGGCAAGATTCCGTCGCGCCAATTCATGCACAAAACCGGGCTCGTGATCGTTTTTCCAGCGCGGATACGTCGATGTCAGTACGAGAATTTTTTTTCGCATTTGCCAGTCACGATTCTTTCGACACATTTTCGTGGACGGTTCGCTTTACTGCCAGCATGTAATAAGCGAGCGGCTGCATTTGGTTTTCCGGCAAAGCTTTCGATAGTAACCAGGCAAAAATATTGATGACAGGAATGGCGAAAACGGCAATGGGAACAAAGACCATTCGCCATGACCGGCGACTAAATGTCTCGATTGAAGCTTGTGCCAACGAAACGCAGGCCGACAAAGCGCCGGCCTCCATGCCGGAACCAATCGAAGATATTTCAATGATCTCGAAGCCGGCATTTTTCGCCCTGCTCCGCAATCCGAATTGCGTGAAACGCTGAAAATCATGTGGTGCATCATGCACTGGATAAGCGAATGGAATAGTTATCATCAGCAAGCCCTCCTGCTTTAGTACTCTGCATGCTTCCATCATTGCCGCATCCGGTAGCGCGACATGTTCCAGAGTATCGAGCAGCATCACGGTATCGAAACTGCCACTGGCCAGCGGCAATTGTGCGGCATCCCCGAATACCGAAGGTTTCGTCCGATAAAGTTTTAATGCGGTTTCAGGATAGTCCAGGCCAACATAATCGCAATCCGGCGACAAAATACTGGCCATAGCACCATCGGCGCAACCGACATCCAGCGTACGACCCTTCGAATGCCGCTTAACCCAAGCCAACTTCTGTACTCCGCGTTTTGCCATGAACCATTGCGGATGAAACGGTGTTTGCAGCAATGGCCTGAGCCAATTGCGTATCTTCGTTCGTGCCGACGAAACCTCAACTTTCATAACGTTTGTAGGTCAAGGCAGTAATTTGTTCCGATACGAGGCCGATCAAAAAAATAATGACAGATGCGCTGAGTAGCAGTGCACTCATATTGGTAAATCGCCCCTCGTGGGAATAGGTGTAACCGTAATAACCCAAACCGAGCATGAAAAAAAACATGGCGGCAGGTGCAAACAACTTGACTGGCGAGTATAGAGTCGCAATCTTGAAGATAATCAGCAAAAACCGGATGCCGTCTCGAACCGGCCTGATGTGACTAATTCCTATACGTTTTGCCACGGGAATGGGTTCATAGGCAACTGCATATGCACTCCTGAAGAACGCCATCGTAATTGTCGTCGGGTAGGAGAAGCCGTTTGGTAACAGGTGTAGAAATTCTCGAAATTTATCTGCCCGAACGGCTCTAAAACCAGAGGTCAGGTCAGCCACTTGCTGACCGGTCATCCAACTGGCTATCCGGTTGTAAAGGCCATTGGCGAGACCGCGCCCTACGCTTGCCTGGCCATCCCAGCCGCGGGCACCTACCACCATATCAAAACCCATACCAAGCCTATCTAGTAGTCGTTGGCAATACTCCGCGTTGTGCTGACCATCTGCATCCATAAATATCAGAATGTCCCCGGTAGCAGCACGGGCGCCACGTTTTATGGCGGCTCCGTTTCCCATCGAGTAAGGTGAACTAAGCACTATGGCCCCAAGTTCAGAGGCTACAATGGCCGTGTCGTCCTTGGAACCATCATTGATTACAATAATTTCGGCGTTTGGCATCAGGGTTTTGAGGCCCGGCAATGTCCTGCGTAGGCCCTCCGCTTCGTTTTTAGCGGGTAATACCACCGAAATTCGCATGTAGCCCCCTGATAATTTGGCCTAGAGAGTACTAGGATTGTCCAATTTAGACCATGTTTGGGGCAATTAATCTAGAATGCTACGCTAGATGAAGAAATTGCGGTAAAGTCTGGATATTAGTAGGGAAAAGGGGCTGCAATGAACACGGCCGTAGCCAATTTGGTGGGGATTACGGGCATCACTCGGCGTCTGGTGCTGGATGGTGCCTTGAACGAGGCCGATGCCCGTCGCGCCCTGGACGAATCCAGCAAGCAAAAAAAACAGGTACAGCTTTATTTGCTTGAGCAACGCCTTGTCACGCAGACTCAAATCGCTGCCGCCAATGCTGTCGAATTCGGCATGCCGTTGTTCGATACCAATGCTCTCGATTTGGCTCAATCCGCCGTAAAAATCATCGGCGAAGAACTTCTGCAAAAACATCATGTTCTCCCATTGTTCAAACGCGGTAATAGGC
This sequence comes from Arenimonas sp., assembly GCA_039930825.1. Taxonomy (GTDB): domain Bacteria; phylum Pseudomonadota; class Gammaproteobacteria; order Xanthomonadales; family Xanthomonadaceae; genus Arenimonas. Next base: position 524 of record JBDTTC010000386.1, on the reverse strand, counting down.
TTTACGTTGGAATCTCGGATCCCACCAATACGCGCGCGCTTGATGAAATAAAATTTGCCGCCAACATGACGGTTGAACCGATTCTTGTTAGTGAAGACGTACTGAAAAAATCGCTTGATCTTGCCCTGACCGCCGGCGACACGCTGGACTCGGGTGGTGAAGAAGACGAAGGTCTTGAAAATCTGGAGTCCAGCGGCGGTGACGAAGACGGCGCACCGGACACAGGGGTTGAAGCCCGTGGCGACGACACCCCGGTAGTCAAATTCGTTAACAAAGTATTGCTGGATGCAATCAAAAAAGGTGCGTCCGATATCCATTTTGAACCATACGAAACCGAATTCCGCGTCCGCTTGCGGCTCGATGGCGTGCTCAAGAATGTCGCCAAGGCGCCGGTCAAACTTCAGCCCCGTATCTCGGCACGCCTCAAAGTTATGGCGCAACTGGACATTGCTGAAAAACGCATTCCACAAGACGGTCGTATCAAGCTCAATATTTCAAAAACCAAGCAGATGGATTTTCGGATG
>JBDTTC010000385.1:0-6376 GCA_039930825.1 Arenimonas sp. | reverse complement strand
GCAGCACCTACGGCAGCCGCCGACTGGCTCTGGACTGGATCAACACCTTGTCGCTGAATGACCAGAACACTTTAAATGTCGGCTTGAACTGGAGTCGCGAAACCGCATATTCAACCGATATTTTCGAAGGTCCGCAATTCGACGAAACCCGGCGCAATACCGGCTTATTTGCCTCCTGGCGCGGTGACTTCGACATCAACACCTTCGAACTATCGGTTCGTCACGACAATAACTCGCAGTTCGACAGTGCGACCACCGCACAGGCCGCCTGGGGTTTGCGTATTACCGACAATGCGCGTATTCGTGCAAGTTGGGGCCAAGGTTTCCGCGCGCCGAATTTCAACGAACTGTATTACCCCGGTTTTGTATTCGGAGGCATCCCGTATTATGCGGGCAACCCTACCCTTGACCCCGAGCGTTCAAATAGCGCGGAGCTGGGCGGTCTGTTTACGCTTTCCGACAACCAAAGTCTGGAAGTTTCTGCCTATCGAACCCGGGTTAACGATTTGGTGGCATTCCAAGGCACCAATAGCCAGGCCATCAACATTAATCGAGCCAAACTCGATGGCGTCGAGGCAAATTATCGCTGGGATGGCGAACGAGTCGATTTCAAAATCAATGCTGGCTGGCAGGATGCACGAGATGCCGATATCGGCACGAAATTGCTGCGCCGAGCCGACCGAAAGCTGGCTTTCAGTGTAGACAGCAAACTGACCGAAAAAGTGAGCCTAGGCGTAGATCTTCAGACCGCATCCCAACGTCCGGATTTTTCGTCCAATGCAGGCGGCTATGCGCGTTTGGATACCCGACTGGGTTTTCAGTTGAACGATAACTGGAATCTGGGTCTGCGGATCGAGAACTTGTTTGACCGCGACTACGAACTGGTTCCCGGCTACAGCACACCGGGCCGCAGTGGCATGCTGACGCTTCATTGGAACGGGAAAAACTAGAAAAGCGGCCACCGACTGGATTAAAGCCTATTTAAATGTAAAAAGATGTGTTTTGACTGGCTTCAAATGCCCCGCTGTGCCTAAAATCACGGCGGGGGATTATCTGGGAGTTTGGCATGTCTGAATCAAGCATTGCGTCGCATAATACTGCGCCGACATTGGCCTCGAAAAACCTCCCGCGTCGTGTCCGGCATTTGCTGGAAGGCATTCTGGAATTTGCTTCCGATGAATTCGAGCGCGGGCTCATGTCCAGCCTTAACGAATTCGAGCAGCAGCTATTTAAATTCGCTGAGCAGGCCCGCAGTGCGACCGTACAGACCCGCTGGCTTGAAGCGCAACGCCTCATCAAACGGACCCGTCACGATTTGGTTCCGAGATTCCTCATTGCACTGGAAGCCGAACTTTCCATTCTGCGAGATCCCTACCAGCCTAAACCATTGTTCATGTCACGCGGCAGTATTGGCATGGGCAGCGAGTTGTCGCTGGTTAACGATATGGAAATCGATGAATCCACGATCCTGATCGAGATTTCGAATCGTGCCGAAATGCGTAACAGCCTGCCGCTGTATTTGCTGGGCCAACGCTTCGGTGTACTCGCCGGTAAGCCCGCGCTTGATTCCGAATCCTTGCCCATCGGTCCGCAGGCTTTATGCCGGATGTTACGCGATACTTCCGATTGCCTCGGACTGAGCGAAGAACACCGCCTTATGTTTTTCAAGCTATTTGAAAAACAGGTGATGCCGATGTACGGCAATCTTATTGAATCGGTAAATAATTATCTTGCCAAAAACAATGTACTGCCGAATTTGCAATATGTGCCAATACGTGCACGACCAAAATCACAGAATGCGCCGGTTGAAAAACTGACCGAACGTAGCCAGCAGGCAGCAAAAAACCATACCCAAAACAGCGGTGGTCTATCGTTGGCCAATGATGGCCATCAAGCCAGCGCACGCTCATCAATGCGCGCCAGCGAGAATCCGAATACCGACCAAAACAATCTTCCGGACGGCGCCCAAAATCTGTCGGGAAATCCATTCACCGGTGGCATGGGTAATAATGCTAGCAGTGGAGTGCAGCGAGGTATCGGAAACAGTACGGGCCTGAGTATTCGGGGCAAGCTCCCCGAAAACAACATTCCATCGCATGAACCAGAATCCGGCAGCTCCGACGTCGAATCAGGTGGCGAGCTTGACGAAGCAAGTTTCAACATGATGCGCCAGCTGATGGCCAGTCGAAAACAACTGCTCGGCAAACTCAACCCGGAAAAAATACAGGCTGGCGAAAACAAATCAGAGCCTGTTGCACCATCGCTTTTACAAAAAACCCTGCATATGTTGCAAGGCAAACCTGTAACGCCGATATTAAGTGCAGGGAAACCCGTCGCACGCAATATCCAGCATATAAAGCAGGATTTAATGTCGCACCTGCGGATGAATTCCGACGGCCAGGAAGCCCCGGTTCTAAACGAAGAAGACAATGACGCCATTGATTTGGTCGGTATGCTTTTCGACAGCATCAACAAGGATGTCAAAGTCAACAGTCCTGCCGCCCATTTGCTCGCGAAACTTCAAGTACCATTATTGCGGGTTGCATTGCAGGACAAGGGGTTTTTTACCAAGCAAAACCACCCTGCCAGGCAAATGTTGGGAGCCATTGCGGAATCCGGTGCCTACTGGCTAGGTGATGACGACGCAGATCCCGCACTGCTGGGTAAAATGAATGCAGTAGTTGATCGTACTGTTCGTGAATTTGACGGCGACATGTCCCTGTTCCAACAGTTGTTGACCGACATCAATTCGCATTTGCAAATCCTGACCCGCAAAGCAGAGGTTGCCGAAAAACGTCATATCGAAGCTGCGCGTGGCAAGGAAAAACTGGCAATGGCGCGCGACCAGGCGGCTGTTGCAGTCAATGGCTTACTGAAAGACCAATCACTGCCGCGCTTTACACACACCTTGCTAAGCCAAGCCTGGACCGATGTGATGGCCTTGACCGCATTGCGTTCCGGCGAAGATTCGGAAGCATGGAATCAGCATCTTAAAGTTGCGGAACGTTTAATCCAGGTTGCTAAGGCTCCGCCAGGGCAATCGCCTTTCTCGAATGAAGAAGCGCAACAGCTGAGACAGGAACTTGAAAGTTCCTTGACCCAAGTGGGTTATCAAGGTGATGAAGCCATAGCCATCACCGAACGCCTGATTGATCCGCAATCAGGCAAGGAAGGCGACTCTGCAAGCCGCACCGAACTCACCATGCGACTTAAATCACGCGCACGTTTTGGTGAAGATATTGCTGCCTCGAAAGCAAAGAAAGTCAAACTTACCGCCGAAGAACAGGCTCGCTATGAACAACTGAAATTACTCGCGTTCGGAACTTGGTTTGAATTTGTCACCAACCAGCAAGGTGACCGCATTCGTCGACGCATGGCCTGGTTCAGCACCACCACCGGTCACAGCTTGTTTGTGAACCAACGTGGGCAAAAAGTAGGCGAGTATCACCTTGAAGTGCTGGCAAAAATGCTGGTGCGCGGAGAGTTGTATATCGTTGAAGAACAAACCGGCGGAATCATTGATCGCGCCTGGCAATCCGTAATGAACGCATTGCGGTCTTTTGCTGGCCAGCCCGTTGCGGAGGCAAAATGAATAACGAATATCGCCGCGCACGCCGCCGCAAGGTGGGTTACAACGTCGAAGTTTACGACACCATGACCGAAGCGGTTATTGGCCGACTGAGTAACTTGTCTGAAACCGGCATGTTGCTAATCATGCACGAACCCATCATGAATGACGCCTTGTTCCAGTTGCGTCTGAGCTTACCCGACGAACTTGGTATCACGCAAACTATCGATGTTGGAGCGCACGAACTTTGGGCCGATGAAGCAGCGGCACCGGGTCAAGTCTGGATTGGATTTCGTTTCATCGATGTTTCTCCAAGCCACGTTGCGTTTATCCGTGAATGGGTTGATGCCCCCGGTGGCCATTACGTCTAATGAGATCTATCAAAATATTTTTTTTGATAGCCTCACTTTGCCTGTTTGCTAGCTGCAACTTATCCGAACCCGATACCCGAAAAATTACCGTCGATGGCAACGAAACACTATTGAAAATTCGTGATGGCTCACCGCAATCGATCATAGCAGCAACCAAATCGGTAAAACTGTTGCTGCAGATGCAACAAGCCCAATCACACGCCTGGAAAACATCGGAGTTGAGTGCAATGAATTCGGCACTTGCCGCTGGATTGAGCGCCAACATTTCCAAAAAAAATCAGCACCTGCTTGAAATCAGCAAGCCGCTTTATACTGCGAGCGATGCTTATTACGACCCTAGCATCGGCTCGCTCGTGAGAATGTGGGGGTTTTATACCGACAAATTTCCGATCAGTGAAAAATCGCCATCTACTGCAAATATTTCGGAATGGCTTGCCAGCAAACCGAATTTTCTCGACATTAAAGTCAACAAGGGGACCATCACTGCTAGCAATCCGAAAATGCAACTGGACTTTTCCACCATTCTCGAAGGAGTTGCGGCGCAGGACATAAAGAACATATTTGCACGACAGCAAATTCGCGATGCCATGGTGGTCATGGGCTCCGACCAGTTTACGGTCGGGGATAAGGACACACAGCCCTGGACCGTCAAACTCAAGGATCCTTTCGGCGGCGACTTGGGTCAAATCGACTTGCAAGGTAGTGAAGCATTATTTACCTCAGGTAATTTCAACAAATTCCGCATGGCGCCCACAGGCTCGCGCTGGGGACATGTTCTAAACCCTAGCACCGGAAAACCGGCAAGCGGTTCCGCTGCCGTTGCCGTATTGCACAGCGACCCGGTATTGGCTGATGTGGCATCAACTGCATTGATGGCGGCTGGGCCAGGAAATTTCCACAGACTCGTGGTTCGCATGAAATTAGCTTGCGCGATGATGGTGACCGAAGAAAATGAACTACTTATCACCACGCAGATGAAAAAACGGATCAAATTTTTCCGCGATCCCGTACCTTTGGGAAACCCCATTGCTAATGGCGAAAGCTGCATCTAGCAATTCAATGATTTTATACAAATCCGCCAATTTTCGGCATTGACTGCAAATACATCCTGAATCCGGCAAACTATTACAAATCAAACGTGGGACAGTCATGAGCCTTTATCGCGAACACCTCGCCACCGTCATCAAGCATGCTGATCAGGCTTTAGCCACCGGTGGTTTTGATCATCTGGTGATTGCATCGGGCATCGAAAAACATCGATTCCTCGATGATATGCCCTACCCCTTCAAAACCAATCCGCAATTTAAATATTGGTTACCGCTAACGCAACATCCGCATAGCTGGATTATTCATACGCCCGGCAAAAAACCCAATCTCGTGTATTACCAGCCCGATGATTACTGGCATGTGCCGCCAAGTACACCGGAAGGTGATTGGGTTGAGCACTTCGATATCCACATCATTACCAGCCCAGAACAAGCAGCGAAATTTCTGCCGCAGGGCAAGTCCGCAATTATTGGCGAAGCCGATGCTGCCATTGGCGAATTCGCCCCGAATAATCCAAGCACCGTGATTCACCATCTGCATTTTCATAGAGCATTCAAAACGGCTTACGAACTTAGCTTGATGCGCAAAGCACAACGAAAAGGTGTGCTCGGCCATCTTGCTGCACGCGCCGCTTTCCATGCGGGCGAATCGGAAGCTGGCATCAATCTCGCATTTTTAAAAGCAGCCGGCCACACCGATAGCGATACGCCTTACAACAATATTGTCGGCCTCAATGAAAATGGTGCGACCCTGCATTACCAATACAAGAGTTTCGACAAGCCGCGTGAACATCGTTCGCTTTTGATTGATGCCGGTGCCGAAGTCGATGGCTATTCTTCCGACATTACGCGCACATGGACAAATGGCGACACCCGATTTACCGACCTCGTCAATGCCGTTGATAAGGAACAGCTGGCATTGGCGGCAAAGGTGCGCGCGAATATTGATTACCGCGATTTACATCTGGAATGCCATTTGCGATTAGGTAGCGTGCTGAAATCGCTCGACTTGGTGGACATGGATCCTGGCAGCATGATGGAGGCTGGTATCACATCGACTTTCTTCCCGCATGGCCTAGGCCATCCAATCGGCCTACAGGTACACGACGTTGCCGGTTTTGCGGCCGATGAAACCGGCGCTTTGATTCCAAAACCCAATGGTCATCCTTACTTGCGGATGACACGCACATTAGTACCAGGCATGGTGGTCACTATCGAACCCGGCATTTATTTCATTCCGACATTATTGGCAAAGCTAAAAACCACAAAAAATGCCGCAGTCATCAACTGGCGAAATGTTGAGCATTTAACTGCATTTGGCGGTGTCAGGATTGAAGATGAAGTACATTGCACCGCAAATGCATCCGAAAATCTTACTCGCGATGCATTTG